>CALHRC010000021.1 GCA_938038265.1 uncultured bacterium | reverse complement strand
GACATTCCGTGCTACTTTACAGCAAGGTGTACCCATTTACGGTACCTCAACTGGTTTTGGTCCTCTGGTGCAATATTCCGCTGCTGCTGAGGAAAGCGCGCAAAATGACAATCTATTGGAACATCTTGCGGTTGGCTACGGCAGCGATACACCTGCAGAGGTTGTGCGTGCTGCTATGCTTTTGCGCTTGCAGGTAATCACCCAGGGGCTCTCGGGGGTTAGTCCTGATCTGCCCGAAAAGATATCCACTTTTTTGCGCTCTGGTTTAGTGCCCCGCGTACCCCAGGTCGGCAGTCTTGGGGCATCCGGTGATTTGGTACCAATGGCCCACCTGTGGCGCACTCTGGCGGGGCGTGGTTCTTTTGTTGCTCCCGAAGAAATCCCCGCCGCTGCCGGTTTGCAAAAATATTCTTTGCCGGCCCTTACCTTTCGCGGTAGAGATGCGCTGGCATTAACCAACGGTATTTCTTTTTCTACGGCGGTATTGGCCCTTGCTGTTGTAAAAGCGCGTCGCTTGCTCTTATGGGCCGAAAAACTGACAGCAGTGCTCTATTCCCAGTTAGGCGCCCGGCGTCAGGCGCTTGATCCGCTTTACCAGCAGGCGCGCCATCACCAGGGGCAGAGCGACAGCGCGGCTTTTATTAGGGAGCACTTGTTTGGCGACGAAAACCAGAGGCGGCCACTGCAGGAAATCTATTCTATCCGCTGTGTGCCGCAGGTTTTGGGAGCGGCGCGCGCGCAGCTTGACTATGTCTGGCAGGTTGCGCAGCGGGAAATAAACGCTGTATCAGATAATCCGCTCATTGTGCGCTCTCGTGAGGGCAAAGTTCATGTGCTGCATGGCGGTAATTTTTTCGGACAAAATATCTCTTTTGCTGCAGATGCGCTTAACAGCCTGCTGACCCAAACCGGAATTCTTGTAGAGCGTCAATTAGCTGCATTGTTAGATGCTGGAGTAAATAATGGTGCTCCGGCCATGTTGGCCTTTGAACCGGGCCGGCAATCCGCATTAGCGGGCGCGCAACTGGCAGCTTCTGCGCTGGTGGCTGAAATGCGCTCGGATTGTCAGGCTCATGCTACTTTCAGTGTGCCGACTAATGGCGGTAACCAGGATATCGTGCCGATGGCGGGTATTGCTGCCTTTGCCGCGTGGCGCCAGTTAAGTCGTTTGGCCACGCTTGAAGCTACACTGACGGTTGCTTTGAACCAGTACCATTACCTTGTTGAAGCGGGTAGTATCAGAACCGACCTATATAGCTTGCCTATCTGGTTGCCACGGGTTCCTGTCATTCGGGAAAGCCGTTCTCTGCAGGATGAAATTACTTCAATTGCAGAACAGTATCTTTCATCATGATGTAATTTTAGGAAAGTTACATTTAAAAATTAAAATTAATGAGGAATCTATTATGTCAATTAGCGAAGAAATCCAACAGATAATTAACAATGGTTCTCTGAATAACAAAATTACCGAAACATTGAGCCCTCTTGAGGAGACTCTGCGTTCCGAAATTTATGCGGAGATGCAACAAATTCATTCAGAATTTATGTCACTGACTGAAGATGTACTTGATGAATCGGAATTGCGGCGGGCTCTGGTGTTGCGCTATATAGAATTGAAATCCCGCTGGATTATGTATAATACCCGCCTGCAGTTTCGTCTGCTGCTCACCGGCGACAGTGATGACCAGCTGGTTTACACGGCTTCTGCTATCAGTTTATTTTTAGAAGCGATGGAGCAAATACTTACCCAGCGTGATGTTGAGTCTATCAACCAGTTTCTGGTAGAGCCGGTTTCCCGCTTCAGAGAAGAGCCCTCTGTTGTTGAAATGCCAGTGACGATCAAAGTAAAACATAATAGTACGGAATTAAGCGGTATTTCTATTTTGGAGCTGCGCAGAAGATAATTATCGCGTCAGACGATTTTTTATTTTTACAGCGATCTCTTTAAATAAGAAAAATTCCGGCAATTTCAGTAGGGCTGATACAGGAAAATAAAAAAGTAACGCTGCGGGGATGGCAATTCCTAATTGTATGGCATAAGAGAAATTTTTTATTTTTTGTGCCAACAGGTAAAGGCCGGATGCCAGCAGGAGGTTTGCCAGCAACAATGGCAGGAAATTTTTCAGATCAATCAAAGATAATTTCAAAAATCCATAGTGACGAAATTTTTTTATGTAGATAAAAATTCCGATATAAGCCGCGCAGGCGGAACCCAGGGCCAGACCGCCGTGGTTTAGAAAACGCATGAAGATTACTGAAAGCAACACATTAAGTACTAATACCGCAGCGGCAATTAGAGCAGGCGTTTTTGTATTGCGTCGGGCATAGAGAGATGAGGTAAATAATTTCTGCAGAGAGTAAGCAAGAATACCCAGGGCATAAAATTGCAACGCAAAAGCAGTGATCTGTGTCGATTCGCGGTTAAATTCTCCACGTTCAAAAATAAAACCGACGATGGGTTCTGCGAGAATAACCAGACCCGAAATAGCCGGTACAATGAGAAAGATATTTAGACGCACTGACAGCAGCAGACTCTCATCGAACTCGCGGTTTTTCTCTTCGACAAACAGGCGGGAAAGCTGGGGCAGGGCAGCGGTTGCCAGGGCTACGCCGAAGATCCCAATGGGTAATTGAATAAGCCGATGAGAATAGGTCAAGGCCGAAACTGCACCAGCCACACGATTTTCAATGAGCATGGCTAAGTAAATGTCGATAATCTGGCCAATTTCTTGAACTGCCGCGCCAAAGAGGGCTGGTAGCATCATGGTAAACAGGCTTTTTAAGGCTGGATGTCGCTTTGGTGCCCCCCAGTTAGGGGAGAGACCAGCATGGCGGGTGGTTAACGCTTGAAAAATAACCTGCACAATAGCTGCGATCAGCGTTACTACAGAGAAGACATAAATTAAGGTTTTTCCATCCTGCCAATGAGCAGGTAAATATGGTACCGCGAGCAGCCAACCGCCAAAAAAAACCAGAATGACCAGATTGAGCAGGGCGGGACCCATACTCGGTGCCCAAAAAAGGTTATGGCTATATTGTATTGCCATGTAAATTGAGGCAACACTCATTAAAATAATGTAAGGAAAGAGCAGTTGTGTAAGAGAGATGGTCAGCGCGGTGCGTTCGGCGTTAGCGGCGCCGATGATATAAGGTAAGAGCCAGGGAGTGATTACTATGGCCAGAAACGTTATGGCACTTAGCAGTAAGGTTATAAAACGTAATACAGTGCCTGCTGCTTGCGCTGCTTCCATTCTACCCTTGTGGCGGTAAGTTTCATATATTGGGATGAATGCCTGCGACAGCGCGCCTTCAGCGACCAGGTTGCGCAACATATTTGGCAGACGAAAAGCTACGTCGAAAGCTACCGAAAACATCCCGGTGCCAAAAGCATATGCTTTGAGCATGTCACGCGCTAAGCCGAGAAAGCGGGAAAAAATTGTGAAGAGAGAAAAAATTGAAGTATTGCGAACAGTTTCGCGGGCATTATCGCTCATGATAGGCTGGTTATTCCGGCATTGGGTGAAAGCCACGCCCCGCTTTCAGGGTGAGTCGGTTGAGACGATTATCTGCTGTCAGAGCCTGGCCTTCGATGATATCGCCGGACGGCATGGTTATTTTAACCGGCTTTTCGCTCACCAGAAACTGTTCTTTTTCCCGCCAGAGCAGTTCTTCGGCATAGAGTACACGACCGTTATCTGATTTTACTACGACATTCTTTCGCAGCAGCAGGGTCTGTTCATTTTCATCGATATCCGCCTCATCGCAGGTAACCAGAGTTTTACCTTCTTTACCTTGAAAATAGACCAAATCGACCTTGACCACATAGGTGAGTTTCTTTGCACTGAAGATATAGGCCTGGTCGGCTTTCAGGTTCCATTGCGGGCCAGCTTCATTGAATCCCTGGGCGGTAAAATGATTCAGTACCGCGTCAGCCCCGCGGCGCCGGTCAGCCACTTCTCCCTGGTTGGTATTTTTTTCCGGGCCGCAGGTAGGCAGGGTTATTAGAAAAACCAGCAAAATTATAATTTGCTGATAAGCTGTGATTCTCCCGCATTCAATTCTTGTAGTGTAGGATAGCAACATTGTATTGCATACTTTTATTTTTTCAGTGCCGCCTGAGCTGCTGCCAGTCGGGCAATGGGTACCCGGTATGGGCTGCAGGAGACATAGTCAAGACCTATCTGGTGGCAAAATTCAATTGAAGTGCAACCAGGTGAAAAGCTGTTGATTTACACAGATGGTGTCTCTGAGGCTCAGAATCAAC
>CALHRC010000020.1 GCA_938038265.1 uncultured bacterium | reverse complement strand
TGCAAGGTACCTTAGGGGGGATTGCGGGAGCTTTTCTTTCATCGCTGCTGTTCATGCTGTTGGTCACCGCCTGGTTGAATCCAGCCTCGCATCTTGCCTTATGGAATAAGGCAGGTCTGCTTTGGCAATCTTGGGTTATTTTAGCTCTGGGTTCCATTGCGGCACTATCATTTGAATTTGTCAGCCACGAGGGTCTCCTGGATGATAACCTGACAATACCCGTGGGCTCAGGGGCGGTCATGACCCTGCTGCTTTCTCTTTTTCACCAGGAGCCTCTGATGGCATATTTTTTTTCTTTTGTAGATTTATTTGCCCGTATTAGTTCATGACCATTGAGTTGAGTGATCATTTTACCCCGAGTCTGCTGCCACTTTTTCGGTTAAAACCGGCGTTTCTCTACCATGATGGTTTATTCTCACCCTTGCAACGCGCATGGCAGAGATACCGGAGTCAACCCGATAACATTCGTTTTTTGTTAGGGCAGTTACGCAATTCTTGGCCTCTGGTAGTTGACTTGCCTTTTGAATTAAACTTAACACCTGCTGGTACGGCCGACAGTCCCCCCATGTCTCCCGCGGGGTTGCTAGAGAATTTTGCTTCTTTACTGTCTGCGGATTTGGGTTATGTCAATCGCACGGAATATCAAACGGGCAATTTTTCTTTTTCCACCGAGGGTGAAAGTAACGGTATTTACATCCACCCCACAGCAACTATTGCCCCACTTGCCCACCTTGACGCAACGGAAGGGCCGATTGTCATTGGGCCACGGGTTAGGGTGTCGGCCTTTTCTCTGCTGAAAGGTCCTTTGGTGGTTGAGGAAGGTGCGGTACTAGATCGGGTATTCTTAAGCCATTCCCGCATTGGAGTCGGTTGTCGCTTGGGGGGGGAAATTTCTCATTCTTTTTTTGGTAACTACAGCAATAAGCACCACGAGGGTTTTGTAGGCCATTCGCTTATTGGTGATTGGGTCAATTTAGGTGCCCTGACAACAACATCCGACCTGAAAAATAATTATGGGGAAGTGCGCCTGCAATACCGCAACATTACAGAATCTACTGGTACTATTAAATTTGGTAGTATTATTGGAGATTATGCCAAAACGGCTATTGGCACCCTGTTGAATACCGGTACTATCATTGATTTTGGTTGTCTGTTGTATGAGGGGCGGCCAACTATGAAATATTATCCGCCTTTTTTCTGGGGTGGCGAGGGTAGTGTATATCGTATAGAGAGATTTTTAATAGATGCAGAAAAAATCATGGCCCGCCGCCAAAAACCTCTTGGGGCGGCGCTGCGGCAGGCAATTACGGCAATTTACGAAGCCGAGTTTCAGCAATCTGTCTGAAGTTGACCGGCGCTGTCGCGCCGGGGATGTTCGCTTTAGCTGGCCTTGGCTGTAAAGTAGTGTTCGGCTTCCTTAAAAAATTGTTGTGCTAGTTCTTTGTTGTCCATCTGGTCAGGGTGGAAATCGGGTTTAAAGTAAGGCAGCAGGGTTGCCACCAATTCCCAGCCGAGGGCGGCCAGCTTTGGCAGCGCTTTGGCGGTTTTTGCCGGCATTTCGCTCCAGTTGATATGCTTATCATAGGCGATAAATTTTGCCATATTAAGACCAGCATACCAGAACAAAGCGAGGCTGCCGATGACCATACCGGCGGCGCGCATGGCATAGCTATCATCGACTGCCTTCAGAGCGTCGAAGGTAACGGCTTTGTGTTCAATTTCTTCTGCCGCATGCCATTTGAGCAGGTGCACCATATCTTCATCGAGGTTTTCAAACAATTCAGGATGGTTTAAGGCCACCTCGGCGAGAGTGGCGGTGTAATGTTCCAGCGCGGCGGTTACTGACAGTGCAATGGCATTGCCCTTACCCTCACCAAAGAGGTGGTCAAACAGCTTCATCACAAAGGGCTCGACTGTTTTATAGGCCGACTCTTCATATTCATGGGCAAAGTCATCCACTGGGAAGCCCTGCTTGCGCAGTGTTTCATAAAATTTCTGGTGCTGCGCCATGTGCTGTATTTCCTGACCGGCAAAGGCTTTCACTCTTTCTTTCATGATTGGGTCATTGAGCTGGGCTGCATAGCGGTTCACGGCGCGAATAAAGAATTTTTCGCCAGCCGGGAACACCACATGAAAAGAGTTGAGCAAGTGAGTGATCACCGGGTTGTCCATATAATAGTGTACCGGCATACTGTCTTTATTAAGCCCGAAATTTGGTTTTCTGACTGTCATCTCGGGGTGTGTTTCTGTGGGCATTTTTCCTCCTGTAAACAGAGTAACTCTGTTTGGTGCAGTGTACAACAAAACTGAACAGAGTGTCAACTTTTTTTGTGCTTTTTTGGGGTGGGGGATGTAAGCCACCAAAGAATGCTACTAACAGGGGCAATGAAATGGCAGCATGGGCAACCTCGCGTTGTCCCTAGAATTTTAAAGCAAGAGTGGGATGGCGGTAGCTTATGTGGCTGTTGCCCATAAAAATGTTTGTATAAAATTTATACATGATTAGCCAGCAATGTGAAGAAAAAAATCAGCTTGGCTGAAAAAATTCACTTGCCGATAGATGGCACCACTAAAGATGTCGATTCCTATGCAAAACGCCGCTGACGATGGAATGGTCCAATCGGGAGCCGATTCAGGGCTGATGCCTGAGACGGTACTCTGGCATCTTATTTATGAAAAACTCCAGGAGCAGGTACCGCAACAGTTCTTTACGGCTTTTTTTCAGAATATCCGTGCAGAAAAATATGATGGCCGCCAACTTAAACTTGTGGGGGAAAATCCACAGGTTGTCTCACATATAAAGAAAAGATACCTTCCTTTATTAAAAGAGCTGGCCACAAACGCAGCCGAGCATGAAGTAGAGGTTGACCTGCAGGAAGACCAGCGAAGCTCGCCACCTACGACGCCGGCAGCCAGCCAGCCAATCCCGGTTGCTGCCGGTTCATACCCCCATGTTATCCATCTGAACCCTAACTATACTTTTGAGCGTTTTATTAAGGGGCCATCTAACGAGCATGCCTTCTCTGCGGCACTGGGAGTCGCTGAAAAGCCGGGCGAGTTTCATAATCCGCTATATCTCTATGGGGGGGTTGGCTTGGGTAAAACCCACCTAATGATGGCTATTGGCAATGCCATCACCCAGAGTAAACCCTGGCTTAAGGTACAATATACCCCTGCCGAAAGTTTCCAAAGCGACCTGGTTGACGCGATGAAAACAGGCATGCACGCTCATTTTAAGGCCCGGTACCGCAATGTGGATGTCTTTCTCTTTGACGATATCCAGTTTATCGGCCAGCGGGCTGAATACACCCAGGAAGAGATCTATCATACTTTCAACTACCTGTTTCAGAACAAGAAACAAATTGTGATCTCCAGCGATCGCCCGCCACAAGCGCTTTCAAAGCTACATGACAGGCTGCAGAGCCGCTTTCAATCAGGGCTGGTCATCGATATCAAGCCGCCTAACCTGGAAACCCGCATTGCCATATTACAGGCTCGTTCTGAAGAGATGCGCCTATCGATTCCGTTTGAGGTGCTGAAATACATAGCCAGCCGGTTTACGGGCCAGGTACGTACTCTGGAGGCCTCGCTGGCTAAACTACAGTTTATGTCGGAGCATGAAAGGCGGCCGATTGACCTGCAGATGACTAAACTGGCGCTGCGTGACCTGCCACAAGAAGCCTCGGGGCAGCAAGTCACCATTGACGAAATTTTGCGTGTTGTTGCCCGCTCGTTTCATGTGGAAGAGGCAGAAATTAAAGGTAACAGTCGGATTGAAAATATCGCTCTTGCGCGCCACGCCTGTATGTATTTAGCCCGCCAGGTATTGCCTTCTATGTCTCTAGCCAATATTGCCCAGGCTTTCGGTCGCGCGGATCATACGACGGTAATTCACGCCGAGAAGAAAATCAAAGATATTATGGATAAAGATGAGGTTTTTCGGGTACAGATTCTTGAGCTGCTGGAAGAACTGCAGTTTTAATATTTGACGACCCGGTCTTAGGACCTATCGGTGGCCATGCAGAAAGGCGAAAGCCGTTGGCGCGAAATTTTGCTCAGCACCATTTTATTAGGGGCACTGTGCGGTATGCTCCTTACGATAGTCTTGATGGAGCACCACCGCGGCGGAGCAGAGAGGGCTTTTGTCACCGAAGTGTGCGGTTCTGACCCTGATTCAGGATGTAATGCGGTTAACCGTTCTCCCGGATCCAAATTCTTAGGTCTGCCTGTCGCCTGGTGGGGATGGCTCTATTATTCGACAATATTGTGTCTGCTATTTGCCTATTTCATCTGGCGGGAAGCGTTGCTGTTGCAGCTGATGCTACTCTTAGGCACTGTGGCTGTTCTAACCGATCTGGGGTTGTTCTTGTATTCGATATTGGCGCTTGGCACCGTCTGTAATCTCTGTGTTTTGAGTTATGCTGCCACCGTGCTGACCATCCTGCCGACATATGCGATTATTCGTGATTTTAGAAAAACGAAGGAGACATTTATGAGTTATTTCCCCCAGAATACCAGAAGTTCCTGGCCTCGTCTGCGTAAAGCGGCCTTGCTTGTCGTAAGTGGAGTTATTGTCGCTGCTGTCAGTGGTCTGATGTATTGCAGCGAACCCAAAGAAGCGCCACAGGATCATGGGCGCTCGCAGCAAGATTACAATGCGTTACTCAACGCGGCTTACCAGGATTTTCTCAAAGCCTATCTTGAAAACCCTAAAGTTGAGCTTGGCAATGCCGTCGGGGGCAAGAGGGGTCCAGCCGGTGCCATTTTGAAAATCCATGAATTTGCCGATCCCCTCTGTCCCTACTGCGGCCTGATGGGTATGAAACTTAAGGCCATTGCCGAAAAATATCCTGCGGATATCCAGATCATCTACCGGCATTTTCCTTTAGATAATACCTGTAATAAAACTATGCAGAAGCAGCTTCATGCGGGAGCATGCGAGTTGTCTTATGCTATGCAGTGCGCTGGGGCGCAGGGAAAATTTTTCGAGGTACATGATGAGATCTTTGCTGACCAGAAGGGCTGGAGCCAGAAAGCCAACTTGGCTGCATTGAAAGAACTGGCTGTCAGCAAAGGAGCCAATGCTGCTGCTTTTCAAAATTGTTTTACTTCCGCTGCGGCCAAAGCAGCGGTAACGGGGGATATATCCACCGGAATCAAGCTGAATGTTACCGGAACACCAACCCTCTTTGTAAATGGACGTCGCCTGCCTAATGTTCATATTGATTTTCTTGAAGTATTTCTTTCAAAATTGATAGAGTCAGAAAAACAGAGGCGTTGATGGCCTTGCTGGAGGTACGGGAAAAGCTATTACGTGACCAGTCGCATGAACTTCGTATGCGTTTCTATCATGATTCTTTTTCCCGCGCTTCGCTGAACTTGTGGCAACACAGAGACACTGGTAAGGTATATCGCTTTCAGTTTTCATTTCGTGAGAACATTTTTGAAATGACAGAAGGTGGCACATTGCGTTTCGGGCGACTGGACGAAGGAGAAAATCCCATGGGAGTTAAAAGGTCACCAGTCATGATTCTCAGTGATAGCATCGATATGGTGGCACTGCAGTCGGCGGTATCCTATCTCAGCCGGCAGTCGCTGACACCGGAGTTAGCGGAAATACTCGAAGTTTTACGTCGGGAGCTTACGGCATGATACCAACTATTGATGCCAAGACAAAACTATATGGCATAATTGGATATCCACTGGGGCATACGTTCTCGCCAGCCATGCACAATGCCGCTTTCCAGGCTGCTGGTGTCAATGCTGTCTATCTGGCATTTCCGATAAAGCACCTGCTGCAGTTAAAATTCTTCATGAAACAGTTTGGCATTCGGGGGCTTTCGGTAACCATCCCCCATAAGATCAAGGTACGCCGGCTGTTGGACCAAATTGATCCGCTGGCCTTGCAGATTGGTTCGGTCAATACGATTTTCTGGAATAATGACGGGCTACTTATTGGTTACAATACCGACGGGCCGGGGGCTATAAGGGCGATACAGGAAACCGGTTTTGATTTAAAAGGGAAAAAGGTTTTGATTATTGGCTCCGGTGGATCGGCGCGGGCAATAGCTTTTTCGGTAGCCCGTGAAAATCCCCAACGTTTGGGAATACTGGCGCGCAACCGGCACATGCTGACGCATTTGGCTAAAAATATCCGCGTTATGAAGAATGCCCCCCCTATAGAACTCATTGAGTTTCCCGGGGAGAGGGCGGGAATGGAACCGTTGATTAAGCCATGGCGCTGGTCGCGCAAGACTTTGCTTTCGCCGGCCGATACTGAAGAATATGATCTAATTATTCAGACTACGCCTATGGGGATGTCAGGACACCCGGAGGCAGACAATACTCCTCTTTCGGCGGATTATCTTTTCAAGCACCAGACGGTTTTTGATATTGTGTATAATCCCAAGATTACCCCGTTGCTCAGTTTAGCGAAGAAAAAGAAATGTACTTTGGTGTATGGATATAAGATGTTGTTGCACCAGGGCGCGCTGCAGTTTGAATTATTTACCGGCCGCCAGCCTAATCTCACTGTCATGGAAAAAGCTCTACTGAAGGTAATGTCGCATGGATAACCGCCATAAAAAACGGCGTCGGAAAAAGTCGGTAAAGCGGGCTGCTCCGGTACCCTTAAAGCAGAGCATTGCTTTGGTGGGTTTTCGCGGTGTTGGTAAATCGACAATAGCGCAATATTTAGCTGAGTTACGTCCGGCACGGGTGGTAAGTCTCGATGATGAAATACAGCGGGATATCGGGATGTCGATCGAAGACTTTGTGAAGCGGGAGGGCTGGCCGGCTTTCAGGTCGCTGGAGCTGCGCAAACTACAGGAGCTATCCTCATTAAATGAAGTAATAATTTTGGATACCGGGGGGGGTATTGTAGAAGATGCCGCGGGCAATATGAGCCAAGAAAAGATTGACGTGTTAAAGAGAGGCTTTTTTTGTATTTATTTAAGTATGCCGGATGATTTGCTAGTGCGCAGGTTACGCTCTGCAAGAAAAACAGCAAGCCGCCCGGCATTGCCCGGAGGGGATGCGGCTCTAATGGACATATTAGCTCGCCGCAAGCCCATGTATTTAAGAGTAGCTGACGCTGTGGTGGATGTATCAGATGTTACGCCTATGGAATCAGCAGCGAGGATTAGCCGTATTATCCACAATCGGTAAGCACAAAAAATAACAAATAGGAGAGAATATGATCCAAATTAAAAAGTTTTTGTTGGTGTTGTTAGCCCTGGCGCTGGCAATACCGTCATTTGCAGCAGAGAACCTTACATCGGGAGATGTAGAAGAAGCGGCACAGCAGGCAGCCGAATATACTTTTTTCGGCTTTGTGAACCCCAACCCACCGATGGAAGGTTTGGAACGCAAGCGGCGTCTTTCACAGAAAGACATTAACAACAAGAAAGAGGGTGGCTATTTTACCGGCCTGCCACTGGTAAATTTTGACCCCAATACTGGTGTGGGCTATGGCGCCCGGGTTATGTACTTTAACAATGGGGATCGAAAAGATCCTTTGTTTGAATACACGCCCTACCGCCACCAGCTATTTGCCCAGTTTTTTCAAACTACTTTAGGTTGGCAGTACCACTGGGTTGACTATGACGCGCCGTATTTTATGGGTACTCTGTTTCGTCTGCGCAGCGGTGTTATTTACGACCGCAACGTCAATGCGCAATACTATTCGCGCGGCAATCGCTCGCTAAATAAATTGAGCTTTAACGGCGAAGAATTTACGACACATAAAGAATACGACAAAGTAATTAGAGAAATTGATAATGCCGGCAACACCAATGCTTTTCGCAATAAGTATGATTACGAACGCCCGACATTATATGGTGCGATTGATCGCGACTTACTGGGTGGTATTTTACGCCCGCAGTTAGGCTTTCAGGTAGCGCATTTTACCATCCGCGACTATACTGGCAAAAAAGTTTTGGGCGATAAGAACAGCGTCACCGGTAAAGACAAAGGTATCCAACAGACTACGCTATTGCGGGAAGAATGTCAGGCTGGTCTCACCCAGGGATGTAAAGGTGGTTGGTTAAACACTGTAAAAGTTGGTATTGCCTTAGATACCCGTGATTTTGAGCCAGATCCAAACAACGGGATTTTCTGGGATGCGGTGGTTGAGGTGGCTGGTCGTGGTACTGGTTCTGAATATACCTTTGTGCGCTATACGACTGCGCCGCGTATTTATTTCAGCCCTATTCCCAAGTGGGCTGATCTGGTGCTTGCGGCCCGCGGCATTCTGTCGCATACCGAAGGCGATCAGCCATTTTTTGTCCAAAATACCATATCGCTGACTAGTGGCAACCAGAACGGTTTAGGTGGTCTGAGAACCCTGCGTGGTTACAAGCAAGATCGTTTCGTTGGTCCCACCATGGCGGTGACTAACTTTGAGATCCGCTGGACCTTTGCGGATACCCATATAGCAGGGCAACATTTTGCCTTTATTCTGGTGCCTTTCCTGGATCTTGGCCGCCCCTTTGATAAGCCTGACCAGCTTTCCCTAAACAACTGGCGACGCGCACAGGGAGCTGGTCTGCGTATTGCTTGGAACCAGGCTACAATTATTATGGTCGATTATGGGGTAAGTGAAGAAGATACCGGTCTCTACATAAACTTCAACCATATCTTCTAAACACAACTTGATCGCGACGGATGCTTGAAGAACTCTATATTAAAGATTTCGCTTTGATACGCGAAACCAGAGTTGCTTTAGGCCCGTCGCTAAATATCCTCACTGGTGAAACCGGTGCGGGAAAATCGATTATACTTGGCGCTTTGGGGCTTGCCTTGGGCGGCAAGGCAACGACGGACATGATACGTAGTGGCGCTAACCGTTCGGTGGTAGAAGCGGTCTTCCGGCTGCCGCGGGGTGATAAAGGCGCTATGTTAGCCGAAAAGCTGCGGGAACATGGACTTGATGACGAAGAAGGTAATCTTATCTTGAAACGGGAGATTACCATCGAAGGGAAGGGCCGCAGCTTTATCAATGCCCAGCAGGTGCCAGTTGCTTTACTCAAAGAGGTTGGCAGAATGCTGGTGGATATACATGGCCAGAATGAGCACCAGAACATTTTGCATATTGAAACGCACCGGCAGATTCTCGACAGGTATGCAGGGTTACGGCCCCGGGTCAGAGATTTCGCAAAACTCTTTGCGCGCCGCGAGGAACTGCTTGAAAAATTAAAGAGTGTCACTCTAAATGAAGATGAAAAAAATAGAAGAATAGAAATTCTCTCACATGAGATACTTGAAATAGAAAAAGCTGATCTCAGAGAAAACCGCGAGCTGGATGAATTGATAGCAGAAGAAAAAGCTCTATCTCATGCCGAATCCATCTTGCGGGATATCGATGAATGTTCCCGACTTATTTCCGAAGACGAACAAAGTGTGATGAAAGCCCTGTCATGGGTGGAACGTACGCTTGATCATGATGCGCAACTTGATGAGAGATTAAATTCGCCTCTCAACCAGGTGAGAGAGGCGCGCTATCTGTTAGAAGATGCCATACGTGACTTAAGGGGGGCGGCCGACAAAATACAGGCCGATCCTGAAAGGTTGGCTATCGTGCGGGAAAGGATTGATTTATTGCAGACTATTCTGAAAAAATATGGGCCCAGTATTGAAGATGCGCGCAAGCGGCTTGAAAAGTCAAGGCGGGAATTGTCAGGTATTGAACTTTCCAGCGATGAGGAAGCAAAGATTAGAAAAGATATCGCGGATATAGATGCTAAACTTATTGCTTCTGCAGGGGAAATCTCTATGGCGCGGCGCGAGGCTGCCAAGCGATTAGAAGCTGCCGTAGAGCAAGAATTAAAATTTCTCGGCATGGAAGATACTCGTATTCGCATATCGGTAAAATGGGAACTTGATCCAAATGGAATTTTTTTCCTTGAGGCAGAGCCTGAAAAAAAATACGCCATCCACCCACATGGTCTGGATCAAATTGAGTTATTGCTGGCGGCTTCCAGTAATGATACCCTGCGACCCCTGCGCAAAATTGCTTCTGGCGGTGAAATGAGCCGCATTATGCTGGCCCTCAAGAAAGTTATTATCGATTCTGATCCCGTTTTTACTATGGTCTTTGATGAAGTCGATGCTGGTGTTGGTGGACGGATTGCCGAGGCTGTCGGTGAGCGGCTTGCTGAATTGTCCCGCAATGCGCAGGTACTTGTCATCACGCACTTACACCAAATTGCCGGCTTATCTCCTAACGATACAGTACATTTGAAAGTTGTTAAAGATCGCGACGAAGGCAGCAGAATTTACCGTCTCAATCGTGAAGAGCGAATTGAAGAAGTGGCGCGTATGATTGCCGGCAGTGAAATTACTGAATCGGCCGTTACTCACGCCCGTAATATTTTGGCAGCTAATGCCGGTTGATTTTCAATGTATTAGCCAACCGCTCTGGTTGCAGCTTTTCCCGGCAGCTTTGCTGGTCTATTTTTTACTCGTGCGAAGTCGCCTGCGCTGGTGGTATTTTCTGCTGCCACTATTGACATCCTTACTGCTTTGGGGGCCGGCCATTCGTTTTGAAAGCAGGGTTAGTCTGCAGGCAATAAGGGTCGATACCACAGCTTCGCTGGGGTTTGTTGACCCAACGGTTCTTAAGCGTACGCTAACTGAATTGAAAGCTGCAGCGGGATTATCGCAAACGTCGGTCATTGATTTTTATGGTCGGCCATATCCCAATAAAGAAGCGATGTCGCCCTGGCATCGACCGCCCCGCCTTCCCGGAGAAATTTTGGTCTCCGACGTTTTTTCAGGCGAAGCAACAGGAGTTCTTCGTCTGCCAGCGGCCATGCCGCCTGTGGGAATCATCGCGGCGGAAATTCCCGCCCAATGTTACCGCGGCGAGGATTGTGTCTTTTCTGCGAAGGTAAGGATGGCGCAACCCGGTCGTCTGTTGTTGGATGTTAGCAGCGCAGATAAAGTAAGCACGGCGGTAGCGGCTGGTCGCTCCCAAGTTAAGCTTGTATATCGCCCCCGCAAATCCGGTATCTTTGCCGGTAAATTGCACTTAAGTGGAGTCGAACATCCATTGGGAGAATTTCCGTTTCTGTTATCTGTCAAAGAAGCGTTGCCACGGGGGGCCTTTGTATTTGAGGCGCCTTCTCTGGCTACCTGGCAGATCGCTAGGTATCTGGCTGAAAATGAAGCGCTGGAAATTGAAGCCGTTGTGCCCCAAAAATTTCAGGCGAAAGATTATGATTTTGTCATTTACTATTCAGGCAATATCCACAGCGGGCAGTTGCCGGTGTTCAGGGCGGGTTCCTTTGTGAAAGAGCTTTCTCGTCGCGATATTTTTGAGGATAACGATAACCTGCGCCGTGAGCTGCAGTTATTTTTTGCCGGTATTACCAGAAAAGAAAATGCTTTTTCAGGGCAACCAGCGGCGGTGGGTTACAGTATCTGCGATGCCCCCTACCGTATCATGACGGCTTCTGGTGTTGCCTTGGCGCAGCGCACTGATGCAAACGGGCGCTTGTGTTATGATTTTCAGGATGCGGGAATTTTTCAGATGGGTGAGCTTCGTTTTGAAGTGGGGATTTCTCTTGAAGAAAGGTTATCGTTAGATCAGCAGTCACTGCCCTTACTTGATATTTCCCGGGTGGTTGCCGAGGCAGAGGCTGCAAGTCGCAGCGATACGCTCATTTCTTTCTCGCTGTCAGGCAGGCAGAGACATCCTGCTGATATTGTGCTGCTAGTCGGTTATGTAGTGTTTGTCTTTTACGCCTGGTATCGTTCTTCATAATATCTGTCGGTAAAATATAAGATAGCTGCAGGCAGGATGTTTTTCTATATTTGGGCAATAAATTTCATAAAAAAATTGTGAACAATTTTTTTATAATTCCTAATGAAGAATAGTTGTACGACAATGTTTTGCCAGAAAAGGAAGGAATGAGGAATATTGTCTGCCCGATTCCCAAGCAATGAAAGAGATATTTTTTTGGGCTCGAGTAATTGCTACGTATAGCAGTCGCACTTCTTCATCATAATTGCCATGCCGGTGGGGTAAAATATGCTCTGCAATACCATAGACGACTACCGAACCAAATTCAAGTCCTTTAGCAGAGTGAATGGTAAGTACTTGATCACCGGGCAGTAAGTGTGGTAAAATTGCCTGGCGCAATAGATTAGTGCGTACTAAAAATGTCTTGGCTTCTTGGTCTCTTTTCTGTAGCCGAAATTTTTGGTAAGCCAAAAAGGCTTCATGCGGCTGCTCAGCTTTAGCCGCTAAGTATAGACGGGGAGGCTCACCCCGTTCATGATGGCTGCGTAGTTTTTTTTTAATAAACGAAGAACTTAAGCGGATGGCCTTATTACCTAATTTTACAATTCGTTTTGTACTTCTAAAATTTTTTGTAAGAAAAAGTCTTTTTACGTCAGAAAAATGAGAACTAAATTCTAATGATATTTTTACATCAGCCCCTCGAAAACTGTAAATACTCTGCCAGTCATCACCTACAGCGAGTAATTTTTCTGGTGATAGCGCTTTGATAAATTCAATTTGATCGGGAGAAGTATCTTGGAATTCATCCACCATGAGAACACGATATAAGGCTTTTATGGTTGGCAATTGACTTGCTTCTATAATAAGATCGTCAAAATCCAGCAACCCCATGCGACTTTTCAATTTCTTAAAATGGTAAAATAACTTCAGGCGGTCATTGGGATCAATAAAGGGAGAAGTCAGCAGAAATTCGGGAGGAATGTGGGTGAGAGCAGGGAACAAATCCCGAACAAGCTGGCTGAGTATAGCTGTGCTGTCTTGAAGCAGCGTAAATTTTTTTTGATCTTTAAGAAGCCGGTAGGCCAAAGCATGCATGGTGCCAATATAACCAGCTGTATAACCTTGGGCATGAAGTCGTTCTTTCATTTCATGGGCAGCTTTACGGGTAAAGGTAATGAGGGCAATATCATTGGGTCGGGCAAAATTTTTTTGGGCAGCGATAACGGCGTTTATTAGTGTTGTGGTCTTGCCCGAACCGGCGCCGGCAACGAGTTGTAGCGCAGAATTGGAATTCTCCCATAGCCAGCGTGAAGCGAGGTGTTGCTCTTCCGTCATGGTTACGAGTAGCTTCTCCTTGACGCTTTGTCAACTAACACGCTTAAGGTGAGCTAATGTTAGCTGAATTTAAGATTGCTCCACAAAATTGGATTTATGGCAAAGAGCTTTTAGGCAAAGAACTATCTAAATTCATTCGCGCCCAAATTGCCGCCGAAGTGGCTGCTGGAAAAAATAAACCGGGTTTAGCCGCTGTCTTAGTTGGCAATGATCCCGCCTCGGAAATCTATGTTAGTCATAAAGAAAAAGCGGCACAAGAAGTGGGTTTTCTCTCGCGCGTCATCCGCCTGCCCACAGAGACTTCACAGACAGAATTGCTGCAGCTTATCGATGAGCTGAATGATGACCCCGCCATCCATGGCATTTT
>CALHRC010000019.1 GCA_938038265.1 uncultured bacterium | reverse complement strand
GAAGGCAAAAATTTGCAGAGTACCACCATAAAATTAGATAAAATTTATTCGGGGCTTAACCGTCCGAACAAAGTCTGTCACGGTAGGGGGGTAAACCGCAGCCGTCTGACTTTTTGTTCAGGAATTCCTGAACTGTGATGGTGAATTTCCCACCTACCGGGGGTGCCATAACTATAGCAAGATATAATATCTATCTAACGTTATATTTGTTTTAGTAACTATCACCCCCTTGCAAGGGGGTGATACCGTCCCCTTAGTTCAGGAATTCCTGAACAGATGGGGAATTCCCCACCAAGAAGACCATCCCCCATGGGACATAATACAGTTTTTAGTAACTAACAACCCCTTACGGAGGGATGGAACTCTACCTTGGTTCAGGAATTCCTGAACAAAGCGCTGGTGTTGTTTAAGTTAGCCCCCACCTAAAAATGGTTGGCTGCTCACCCCCAAAATCCTTTAGAAAAAAACACTGGTAGCCCGTTACCAACAATTAAGTTTTGCCTATGCGTTGCTTATTAAAAGTTACATCAGCAATCATGATCTTTTTTATGCCAGCAATTGCCAACCATGCTGACAAAGCCCCAAATATCCGCCAGGCCCCCGATCTGACAGTACTGCTCGTAGTGGACCAATTGCGCGCCTCTACAGTGAATAGCTGGTATTTTCTCGAAAAGGCCCGGGTTTACGAACAGGCCAGTTTTGATCATGCTTGCACGGAAACAGCTTCGGGACACGCCACTTTACTATCGGGCCGTACCCCTGCGGTGCATGGCATTATAGGTAACACCTGGCATGAAGCTCCACTCATGAGCCAGCAACGGGCTGCCGCTGACCCCCAAGCGAAGGCAGTGGGTGGCAGCGGTTTAGCAGCTTCACCGCGCCAGTTCAGAGGGGAGCACCTTTCGCTCGCCTGGAAGCTCCGTTACCCTGAAAGTCGTTTTATTAGTATCTCCTGGAAAGACCGGGCTGCAACTATGTTAGGCGGTCCCGGGGCGGATGTAGCTTTTTGGACCGCTGAAAGCGGGTTTATCACCTCCGACTACTATACACTGTCAGGAAAAGCTGCGCTTTGGCTACAGGAATACAACACACACTATCCAATGAACCGCTACGCCGGGCGACAATGGCTTAACGGCCGCCATGTAGTGCCGACACAGACAGAGGACTGGTCGAAAGCTCTTGCCTATACACCGTATAGCGATGAAATTACCTTGGAATTTGCCCTATACACTGTACAAAAACTAAATCTAGGGCAGGGAAACCGGGCTGACTTTCTCTCTGTCAGTTTTTCGGGGATGGATTATCTAGCCCATAAGTATAGTTATCCCTCTGCCGAGGCCCGCAGCCAGTTATACGCTGTAAGGTCCGTAGTTGCCTTGCTTGAGGCCCGGTTAAAAGAGCTCTTACCTGGGAAACGCCTGCTATTTGTTCTCTCCGCTGATCACGGTGGTACGATTATTGAAGAGCAGGGCAAACTATACGGTGTAGAATACCAGAGGGTGTCCCAGCAGAACTTTCGTAATGATGTTTATACTGCGTTAAACAGCCGACATCCCTACATAGAAAAAGCCCTTATCTTTCGCTCGCCGCATTTCTACCTACATTATGAAGCTATTGGGAACCCTATTTTTTCCCGTCAAGAGATATTGCAAGATGCCAGAGAAGTTTTGCGGCAGCGGGCGGATGTATTTGCCGTGATTGAGCTCTCCCAAGAGCAGGGGGGAGTCTCTCCCGGGCAAATTTCTCTAAACCCCCGGGAAAGCGGCAGGGGCAAAATACCTCCCCATGAATTAGCAACGCTGGTGGCCAACTGTCATTTTCCAGGCAGAAGTCCTGATCTTTATATTGTACCGCAGCCCTGGGTCTATTTACAGGAAGGTGGTGGCGGTATTATTGCTGGCCATGGGTCACCATTTCCGGACGATCGCAGAGTACCCTTGGCCCTTTGGGGGGATGGTATCAAAGCCGGTCGGGAGAAGCAACCGGTAAGTATTCGGCAATTGGCAGTAACCTTAGGTCAGTTGGCAGGCGTTCCTTACCGACCTAAAGACGGCGAGCAGAGGGTATTGCCGGGTTTTGAGTAACCCTATAGCCCTGTGACCTGCCGGACTTTCCTGCTATCCCTGACAAGAAAATGTCCCATCTGTTCTTAGAATTCCTGAACAAAAGATTGCTTAGGTGCTTATCGTTATAGAAAATCCACAAACGTACTTAAGGCAATACCTATGAGAAAATCGTTGGAGGTAAGGTTTTTAGTTGTGCGACTTGTTGCCCTGCAGGGCAACTAATTCATGGGCAAACCACTGTAGTTGCAGGTGGCTACCCGGGGGAAACTCAAGAATGCCATGGGTGCCATCTATGAAAACACGCCCATGGGCCATAGCCGAGATCAACTCAAACTGGGGTAGGGTAGGCTCAGGAAGGAAAGCCCCCAACGTGTCGGCTGCACTTCGGTCATAGATTTCCCTTACGGCAAATGCGCAGAGTTTTTCGTGTTCCTCTTTCTGGGGTGGGAAACGGTGTCCGCCTGCAGAGCGATAAGCAGCGGTGGAGCCTGATCTTGTTGCAATCCACACTCCGGAGGATTTCTGTATTTCACGGCGCAGTTGTTTACCGTCATGAAAACATAGCAGGTAGCGGCTGGTTGCCGCCGGGATGGCATCGCAGATGAGCAAATCGTTTAGCACGGGAATCCCCAGAGGTCTGCCATCAAAAATAAGATCAAGCCGGGGAAAATACTTGCGCCGGGTGCGGCCTTCAAAGACCTCATGTAAGAATTGCGCCAGGGCGTCATCATCTTGAGGGCAGGGGATGCAATAATGTCCCACACTATGGCGGGGGGCTGAGTTGAGACCTAATATTGGTGTTGTTTTCAGCCGGTGGGATGAATGAATAAAAGTGCCATCCCCCCCTAGTGTTACTACCAAATCAGCTCGTTCGAGATCGCCGGCATCTTCACTGCGCTCATAAGCAGCAAAAGGCAGATCTTCTTTTTCCAAGACACGGATCAAGCGTTCTACGGACTGCAGGTGTTCTTCATGCGCTTCGTTCATTTGCTGGAATAGTTCGGGAGCTGCAGAGCGCAGTTTTGCCTCGGTTTCCGCTGAGCCGTAAGATTGCAGGAAAGTTTTCTTGTAAATAAGTATTATACCGGGCATAATCACAGAACCTGGTTCAGCATTTTTTCTGTAGCCCGTACTGCGGCAATTGTCTGGTCGGGATCAACCCCTCGGGTCGTGAGGCTATCGTCACTGCCGGGTTTCTGCCAGGTAATCTTACATTCTACTAACGCGCTAGTCTGCCCCCCGGGGGGAATACGCACTTCATAGTCAAGCAACGTTGGCAGTTCTACCGAAACTGCGGCGGCAAACTGGCGTAAGGCCTGCATGAAAGCGTCATAGCCGCCATTCCCGTGACCGTTAAAGCGGTATTCCTGATCTTTATATTTAAGCCACAGGGAACACATGGGTGTTGCAGAAGTTCCCGACGTGATGACTACATTCTCGAAAATTATTTTCTGTTGTGCGGGGATATTCAGCACGTCAGCAATGAGAAACGGCAGATCATCAGCGGTAATAATTTTTTTCTGATCGCCCAATTCAATCACTCGTTTGAGTACCTTAAGGCGGTTTTCTTCGGAAAGCTCAATCCCCATCTCTTTGAGGTTTTGTTCTAAAGAAGCTTTTCCTGACAGTTTGCCGAGAGCGTAAGATCTTTTGCGGCCAAAGCGTTGTGGTAACAGCAGGCTTTCATAAAGGCCACCTTTTTTGTCACCATCGGCGTGAATTCCCGCAGTCTGGGTAAATACATCCTCCCCTACAATAGGGGCATTGGCGGCCAAGCGTTTGCCGGAATAGGTTTCTACCACCCGTGAAATTAGGTATAAACTTTTCTCATGTACCTGGGTTTTTAGTTTCAGATGGTCGTGGATATTGGCGACCACCTCGGCAAGCGAAGCATTACCGGTTCTTTCCCCCAGACAGTTGACGGTCACATGAACGCCTGAAGCGCCAGCGCGGATGGCTTCTAAAACATTGATGGTGCCTAAGCCATAGTCATTATGGGGGTGGAAATCAAAATGAATTTCGGGAAACCTTTGCGTTAGATCTTCAAAGGCGGCATAAACTTCGGTGGGGTACATAACGCCCAAAGTATCGGGCAGCATGATGCGTTCTACGGGGATGTTAGACAGGAAAGCGATTAGCTCATAAGTGTAATTTCTTGAATCACGGTAGCCATTGGACCAATCTTCTAGATAGACGTTAACGCCAACCTGCCGTTTCTGCGCATAATCGACCACCCGACCAATATCGGCAAAATGTTCTCCGGGGGATTTACGTAGCTGCTTTTTAAGGTGGTTGAGACTACCTTTGGTCAATAGGTTGAGCCGCCGGGCTCCGGCTTCATAAATCCAGTCCACCGACTTTTTGTCATCGACAAAACCCAAAATTTCAATCCGGTTGAGCAAAGCGGGGTCAGTTTTGGCAGCCCACTCCGTAATTTTACGTACGCCTTCGTTTTCGCCGGCAGATACCCGGGCTGAGGCCACTTCTACCCGATCCACATTGACCTTCTCCAGCAGTAAGCGGGCTAACTGTAGCTTTTCTGCCGGCGTGTAAGACACATTATGGGTCTGTTCCCCGTCTCGCAGGGTGGTATCCATGATCTCAACTTTTCGTTTCTTACCGCTCATAAAGCTTTTTATTGTCAATGTGCAAAAAAACAGACTCTCTGTCGACTAACAAGTGAAGTAAGAACCCAACCATTCCCTGCCGTAAATCTGTATTTTGTTCAGGAATTCCTGAACAAAGTGTGGAATTCCAGCTCTGCTTAGGTGCTGCTGCAGCTGGGAAAACCATCCCCAATGGGATATAAGGCAATTGTTTAATAACGAACAAGCCAGTGTGGAGGGGGGGATGGCTCCTTCGTTCAGGAATTCCTGAACAAAGCTCTCATTATGGTTAGGGGGTAGGGGCATCGGATTTGGGGATTGGTCTTGGCTTTTAGCGATGGTGGGCAGCATCAATCGGGCACTGAACATGGAAAAATCCGTAACCTAACAGCATTTTGAGAACCGCCATTTTGGCGCTTGAGTCGGGGGCGGTAACCAGTTAAAAATATTTTTTTCGTTAGAGGGATAAAAAAAGCCCCCGGTTTTTCAGGGGCCTTCGTTTTGAATGGATATCTGTTTCGATCAGTAACCGTGGGTACGGTTCCAGATAGCACGGGCCACAGGTAGGATGGTGCTATGGTCGTTATTATAACCCTGTTTGGAGGAGTTATAACTTGACTGTGCCGTATCTCGCCAAATATAATGGTTGGTCCAGTTGGTGCCTTCGTTTAAGCACTGGTTGATGCTGGCTTTGGCATTTTTTCCGCAAGCGGAATGGAAGGCAACCGCACCATCATCTTCCCCCGGCAGCATAGCTGCGGTGTACCACCAGCCCTTATATCCCCCCAGATGCCACATAGCTACCCCACCGGTAATGTTGTGGTTAAAGGCCCGGGCATTGGCGGTTTTCAGTGCGTTTACCATGCCGCTAGAAGCCCAAAAAGCCAAGTCAGCTAACTCAGACCCCCCGGTAGCGGCTGCCACGTCCATTACCCAGTTTATTTTTATGTTATAGCTTGTGGAACTGGTGATGGTTGGGTAAGTCGAAAGCAGATAGTCAACAGCATAACAACCGGCACTGTGGCAGATAATTTTGCAATTATTTGGCGCACGGCACTGGTTGTAAAGCACTGTCCATAAATTAGACTGCGCCCGGCAAGTACCCCATTCGCGTGGGTCGGTGGCTCCGTCATAGCCGACAAAATAACGGGTATAGGGGGTGGCGAGGTTTTTCGCATCTCCCCAGTAGTTATTTACGTCGCTAGTGCCGGTACCGCAGTGATTTTTATCGCTGCGACCATGCACGAAAATGGTGTATTCGACTGCCAGCAAAGGTGAGGCAGCGAGTACTATAGCAGAAACCAGAAGCAGTTTTTGGATCTTTGTGATCATGGGATGCTCTCCAACACAATTTTATGGAAATGGGACACACTTCCTACTTGTAATAGGTCAGTTCATCGGGTACGGGGCCAATTTTTTTAAAATTCTGTTCAGGAATTCCTGAACAAAGTGTGGAATTCCAGCTCTGCTTAGGTGCTGCTGCAGCTGGGAAAACCATCCCCAATGGGATATAAGGCAATTGATTAATAACGAACAAGCCATTGTGGCGGGGGGATGGCTCCTTTGTTCAGGAATTCCTGAACAAAGTTCTCATTATGGTTAGGGGTTAGGGAAATCCGCTAAAGCTGCTTCTTTATCGGCACTATTAAAAAATTCATCGGAAAATTGATCTAACGTATAAAATTGGGTTTCGTAATCT
>CALHRC010000018.1 GCA_938038265.1 uncultured bacterium | reverse complement strand
AGGCTACCATTAATAAAAAAACGGCCGGTAAAGTAAGAATTGGGACCAATCGTTGAGTTGGTAATTTCCTGTGAGCTTTTTACAAGCGCCATAAATACTCCTTACTAGCAAAAGCCGGTGGCTGGGTGGATACATCCACCTGTGGCCTCAAACCGTCATCTATATAATTTTAATAATCAAGCCCCCGGGTGTTCTCAAAAGCAAAGCGCACCCCTAATTCAAAACCTACTCCGGAAATATCTACACCGGTGACGTCATTAATGCGTAAAATATTGTAGAGCAACATGGTGCGCCCTAGTAGAGAAATTGTCTGGCTTACGGGAAACATGACGCCAAAAGAAAGTTCGCCCAATGGGCCACTTATTATTTTCTCTTCGGGTCGTGAACTGTATGGAGTATTATACATTACGGATGCACTTCCTGCCCCTAACCCCATGCCGGTCAATAAGGTTACCGGGAAGTTTGGTAGGGCAAATTTAATATCTGCTCGCAGAAAAGCATGGATAATTTCTCTGGGTTTAATTGTCCCTAAATCATATTGTAAAAAGCGGCTCGCAAGCATAAAATCAATATCTCGGGTAGCAAAACCAATTGCCAGACCACCACCGGCTGCCCAGTCAACAGCCGCTGGTTTATATGCCACAGTATTAAAATCAACCCGCATTTTATTGGGCTTCTCTGTTGCATATAATAAGTTTACAGCAATCCCAAAAGTTAGAAAAGTAAGAATTGTTTTTTTCATTTCAATCCATCCTTATTGTGTAGTGGCCATTTTATAAATATCCTGTACAATTTTATTAGCTATATTGTCCACTGCATTAAAGATTCGGTTATCAATGGGAGTGCGTTCTGTGGCTGTGCCAATTTCTTTTTGGGAAAAGAGATCATAAACTTTGGCTTCAATGAGTAACTCTTTTGTTTTAGGGTCAAAGGTATAGTCACCAAAAATTAAAAAGTCAGCACCTGTCATCTTTTGTAATTCTAAAAATGTCTGTGTTTGAATATTTGCGCCAAATTTGGCAGTAGCTTCTTTTTCTTTTTGTAAATCCGCCCGGCGGTATTCAAATACGCGCAACATAGATTCACTTACTGCTGCAGAAAGTGAGGTGGTAAGCCAAGCAAACTTTTTTTGTCCGCTGCGATTAAAAAAGTCGAGAATAGCTACGGTTGCAATGTCATCCCCACCGGCTATTTTCGCTAAGGTCGATAAACCGCCGACATTACTGACATCAGGCAATTGTGGGGGGATGCTAATTTCTGCAACCAGTTGTAATAAGTTTGTATTTTCTGGGTCATCTGTTTTTTGCGAGGCCGGCAATTGCTGACGCAAATAGGATAGTTTACCGTTGCGTAGGTCAATAACGCGGGCAAAGGATGCCGTCTGGCCGTTGTGGGCAATTAGTAAAAAGTCAGCTTGGGTTAAATTGCGCAGTCGCTGCAAAGCGGCTGTCTCTTTGGTATCAAAAGATCGAGTATAGCTAACAAACAAATCATAGAGGGCAGTTTGTTGGGTAACTTTTTTTGTGGCGTTTTCTAATGGGTGTAGTGTGATGCTCCCAAGGTCGCTGAAGTCGGCTTCAAAACCTACGTAAGAGAGTTCTTGTGAGCTAATCTCTTGAAATAAGTTAAGTTCTTTTTCTTCTGGCGATAGAAAGTCAACATAGCCTATGGCAGAGACCTTATAGCCGCGTTCAAATAGTGCTATAGCTGCGCGATTGAGAGCTTCCGGGGATGTATTGCTAAGAATAGCTACCTTTGAGCCCGGCTTAACTTCTGACAACAAGAGACGGCCACCACTTTTTTCAGGTAAATATTGCCCTATGACAGCGACTGTACCTAAAACAGCGCTTTTAAGCGCTGTGGCTGGTGGTTCAATATAAACAAATTTGAATTGGCGATTGCCTTCGCATAAATACAGCCATTGCTTAATTTGTATTTGGTTATCGTCTCTCAAGTTGATGGTTGCAGTGAGGATGGCATTTGCTTTTAATGCCCCACAAGCTTGGACTAATTCTTCTTCTTTAGAATAAATTATATTATTAGGTAGTTTTTTTTGTTCAAAAATTTTTATGCTTTCTTGTGGAGGGATAATTTTTATTTCTTTCTCACGATCTTTGAGTAATCGACTAACTTCTACCGGTAAGCGAAGTTCAAATTCATTGAGACGTACCCGGTCACTTTCATTTTTTATTGCACCAAAAGCGACTGTCACAATAGAGTAGATTTTTGCTGCCGGTAACAAACAAAAGAATAAAAAAACCGTTAGGGTGGGTAAAAGAGTAAACGATCTATAGAACTCCCAAAATTTATTTTTCATTTTTGGGTCGGCTGGTTAGTGCCACGTTGTATAACTGTAATAAAGTGCTTAACAATAGATTGTACATTGTCAGCTCGTTTAGCAGGGTAATTATGCACATACACTAAATCAAAAGTGTCAATGTGGATAGCCCGGGCCCAACAATAGCCTTTGTCCCACTCTTTCATGGCTAATAGTATCACATAATCTACTTTATATTTCTTTTTTATTTCCGTTAGAATTTCTGCTTTAGCTGCCTCAAAATTATATAGGTGCAATTTATACAAATTTTCAAAAAACTTATCTGCTACCGCTGCTGTCCCCTCAGCAGATTTTTTATCTAAGACATTCGTCACAAACTGGGTCTTCTTAAGGTCTTTTACCTCGAAGATATCCTCTACCCTATAAAAATCAGAAGCGTTAATAGCTTTGACGTTGTAGCCAGCATTAAGAAATTCTACCAGAACCGTATTTTTTACGTCGTTTTCTCCCTCTATTATTACAGCCACAGCAGTGTTGGGAGCAATTACGTTGCGAATAAAATAGCGTTCTTGAGAGGAACGACAATGAGACATAATCAAAACACTAAATAGGATGTTTAAAATAACTAAAATTCTTTTCATAGGGGTTAAAATATATTTTTTTTTTGACTTGTCAAGGTTTTTTAAGTGGTAAGCAAAAGTTTGCTTCGCTTAATTAGCGTTTGTCACCTGCCCGATTAGCGGCGCGCAAGTGAGGCTCCAGCGCATACCAGACATTTTCCGCTACTATAGCCATACCCTCGGCAGTGGGATGAATGCCATCCGCCATATTGAGGTGAGTTACATCGGCTACCCCGTCTAAGAAAAAGGGTAAAAGCAGGATGTTTTCTTCGCGGGCAAGCTCGCGGTAAAGAGCTGGTAATTCATCGCGGTAGGGAGAGTACATACTCTTAAAGGCTTTAAGCTCTACTAAATAAATATAAGGAATATTTTGTTCTTTGACCCGCCGGATAATCTTGCGGAGGTTATCCCGTATGGTTGTCAGGGGAATTGCACGCATGGCATCATTGGCGCCTAAGAAGATAACAAAGTGCTGTACATTGAGCTCGGGACGTAAGTAAAAGTGAAGCCGGGCAAGACCATCGGCTGTGGTATCGCCCGAAACACCGGCATTGATGGTAATATGGTTAAAATTATGACTCTTTAGTTTACGCTGTATAATAGAAGGGAAAGCCTCTGCCGGGCGCAGTCCATAGCCGGCGGTAAGGCTATCACCAAAAAAAACAATCGTGGGGTTCGCCTCCGGTGGCATGTTTTCTAACACGGTTGCTTTTTTGCTACAGATAGTAAAGCTAAGCAGAGAGAAAAACATCCCCCCTAACCAATAATGTTTTCTTTTCATGGCCAACACCTCAACGGATCTACAATTTCTATCACTTTGCTCTCACTTACATATTGTCCTTTGACAACAAAAACTTTTTTGTCTTTAATTTCAAGGCGTACGTGATGGCGCCAAAGTTTACCTTCATGGCGAAAGATACGCGGCCAGCGCGCGGCGTTAATATAAAGAATACCGTTACGTTCGGTAAACCAAGTGCGGGATAGCTTACCGTGTTTCGTAGGATAGTGCATGTGTCCTGCAATGACTGCCAGGGGAGTGCGCCCTATGGTTTGGCTATAGTCAATGGCTTCTCTTAAGTCTCTATCGCCCCAGTCGCCAGCATTGGGCAGAAAGTCAGCGCCAAAAATATCAGTGGCCGCGCTGCCCAAACCAAAGGGACCATGGTGGGCAAGTATTACATAAGGCTTGGTTACCTTAGCAATTTGCTGTTGTATCGCAGCAGTACTATCCGCCAGCGACCTAATACCATAGACGTCGCGCATTACTTTTTTAAAATTAAGACCTCCCCCCATAGAAAAAGGGCGCGCAGCTACCATCTCAAGTTGGGGGGATAGCTCATGGCAAGAATAGCCACACAGTTGCGCAGTGTGTAATCCTGCACGAAATTTTTCTAAGCGCTCTTTTTGCGCTGGCGCGCCTAAATCACTTAAAAAGTCATTGTGCATAATCTCACCCGCTAATTGAATGAGCCCAGTTGTGTCATGGTTACCCGGAATAATATAGACGGGCTTGGTCAGCGCATTGATATGTGGTAATATACGAAAGAGACCATTAGGGTCGCGCGCGACAAAATCACCTACAAAAAGCAGGGCGTCATAGTCTGCGCTATTAAACCAAGCGACATCCGTGGCGTCAAATTGCAAGTGAACATCCCCAATAACAGCTAAACGCAAGGTTGCCATAGGGGAATGTTTCTTAAATTTCAGAGCTGTGTCAAGGTTATCAAAAAAAAATTTTATAAAACCACTGCTCGGGTATGCGCCTTAAGGCAAAGTCGGGAGGATTTATGCCCTTACTTGCTCCTAAACCTTACCTTATGTCGCCTGGGGGCTGGTTTTCTTGGTAGGGAATTCCCCACCACAGTTCAGGAATTCTTAAGAACCCAAGCAGCTTCTATCACCCCTTGCAGAGTTTTTTTAGTTACTAAAAAGCTGAAATTATGTCTCCCGGCAGGATTATTAAAATCTATATAACGTTATATTTGTTTTGATGCCCCGGTTTAGCCCATCCCCGGACTAGATATTTTACTTTTTATATCGCTTTACAGGTTTTGCCCCTTTTACTAACTGCGTTTCATGTGGGAAAAAATCCGCAATGCTGCTGTGGCGCACATTATTGGTTTTGCTTTGTTAGGTGGCGGTTGGCTTTTGGCAGTCAATTACGTTGGTTTTACTATGCGCATGAACCCGACCATGGCCGCCAATGAAGTTATTTACAGCGGTACAAGTATTGTGGCGCTGGTGATGATTTTATTGGGCGCCTATTTTCCTGAAATTTGGCTGACCATTATGAACCGCCGCAAACAAGGGGAGTGACTTTTGCCGGGTAAATCCATCCTGCTGCTGCTGGGTCTGTTCGTTGTTGCAGTAGCTTGTTTTAAAACAGGTGATGAAATTGATGATAGTGCTTGTATTGAAGAGTTGCAGAGCCGCCAGGTCACCTGGGTGGGGGATGTACTTCCTGTGATCCAGGTATCTTGCCAAAATTGTCATGGAAGTACGCCGCAAGCGCCGGCCACACAAAACCTAACGGTTGCGGCCACAGTGCAGGCTTATTTTAATCCTGCTAATGATACCAATGGACCAGGTCTTATGGCGCGTTTAACCACCAACAATAAGCGCATGCCACCAGACGGCGGGCTTGGGCCCTGTGATGTTGAAAAGTTTCGTAAGTGGCAGAGTGACGGGTTTCTTCCATGAAAAGATATTTAAGCCGCAAAGTATGCCCTGTTCTTCTGGTATTATTTCTGATGGGGTATTCCCTACCAGGGTGGAGCTTGCCGGTCTATACGGCCCGCGAGGGCCGCATCTGCGACAATTGCCACGCTAACCCGTTCCAGACTGACCGCCAGCAAGAATGGCCTAACCCTGAATTAGCCAAGCGTAAATGTAACCTCTCGTGTTCTACTTGTCATATTGATACGAATGGGGGCGGCATGCGGCGGGTAGCCGGGCGCTACCTCAATGCCAGTACATTACCATATTGGGGCAACTATGAGCAGCGCCCTTATTGGGATCTTTTGCGCAACGTAAGTGGTACTTACCAGCGCATCAAGCACACGGTAAATCCCCCACCAAGTGCAACGAAACCCATGAGCGAAGCTGAGTGGGAGCGCTTGCAGCAAGAAAACAAAAAGAAAGCCGCCAAGTTGCCCACTCACGACAAGCGGCATGAATATCCCCCCATCTGGTCGCTCTCTGACCCCTTTGCCGTGGGCCGTGCCTTAAATGCCCGTGCTGACCAGCGTACCTATTCGCCACTGTTTGGTATTTATGGGGATCTCAATGCCGACCCCTTCTTGTTGCTTTCAGGGGATTTTCGCATGGTGTATTTCAAAACGCCCGACAGAGAGTCCGGTTTTCCCATGCAATCAGAACTTGGGGTTGCCCTGCATCCCATGGAACACCTGACCTTTGCGGTATCTGGTGGCCTTTTAGGGCAGCCGGATGGGCTGCCACCCCAGGCGCAGCTTCCGCCCGAAAAACGAACCTATGTGCGCCAAGCCATTGTCATGGTGCATGAACTGCCTTACCAGAGCTATGCCAAGGCCGGCGCTTTTATACCGGGTTTTGGGCTGCGTATAGAGGATCACACTGCCTATGTCAACAAGCACTTTGAACGTGACATGACCCGGCGCAACATCACGGTCTATGGGGCTGAGGTGGGCTTAGCACCCAATTATCCTTACCTGTCGGCTTCGGTGTTTACCAATATGGGGCAAGAATATGAGCAGACCAATGGTTTAGGCGGGGCGCTCAATTTCGGTTGGCGCGACCTGCTCTTTGGTGCGGGTCTGTCGTTTATGGTGAAAGAGCGTTCTACAGAATTTGGCGGCAACTTCAAGGGTGTTAGTTTTGATTATTATGTCAATCTAGGGCGGATATTCTTTACCAACCCAATTGTCTTTATGGGAGAATTTGTCTTAGCTGAGCGCGCTGACTATGCCGGCAAGCGGATGACTTATGCCAATTTTTTTGAGATTAGCTATTTAATACTCAATGGCCTTAACCTCAAGGTAAACCAGCATTTCTTTGATCTGAGCTTTGCTGAACGTAATTCCGAGGTGGGGCGTTACGGTGCCGGCTTTGATTTCACGCCGCTACCCTTTATCCGGTTAACGTTTGAGTACCAGTGGGTCTGGGTGATTCCCGAGCGCAACCGTTGGCGGCGGGGCTCATTGATCAACCCTGCCGATCTTTCCTTTACCGACCAGCTGTTGTTGGTAACCCACATCTATTTTTAAGGGGGCTGCAGTCCTAATGCTCTCTTTGGGGATTATGGCCCCCAAAAATAGATTGCTTGTTTGTTCAGGAATTCCTGAATAGGATGAAGGATGGTTGCGCAAACCCTTAGTTTTTGACTTGTTTTTTTTGCTGAAAAGTTTAAAAAATGCCTTAAAATTCAAAATTTAGTGTTAGAGGATAGCTTACGTGAGAATTATTCCGCGGGTATATCTGGCCGGTCCAATAAAGGGACTTTCGGAATCTGAAGCCTCAAGCTGGAGGGAAAAATTTAGGGAAGATTTTCATGGTATAGTTGAGGCTAAATCCCCCCTTGATAACGAGTACAAATACAGAGATTTACAAGGCAGGGATCTCTACAAAGCCATTGCTTTTGACGAACGCCTTGATATCCTCAACTGCCATGCAGTGATTGCCTATGTACCTTATGATTCCATGGGCACTGCGATGGGGATGATGTACGGTTTTTTGAGTGGTCGTACTGTGGTATTGGTTAAGGGAAAGCGCGAGCAGCAACTGAGCAAGATGGTATTGTACCACTCCCATCGGCAGGTTACCTCATTTGAAGAAGCTGTTAAGTTTGTGATTGAGCGGCACAACCGGCAACTGGTCGAGCGTATCATCAACCGACAGGGAGAGTACCTTCCCTGGGACAGCAACCGCATCCAGCGCAGTATTCAAAATGCCATTCGGGATGTCTATACGCGCGCCAACCGGCCACTGAGTGAAGCGCCGCGCAGTGACATCCTGGCCAATATTGTGGTGATGAGGGTTTTTGACAAAGTAGAAGAAGGGGAACTACAGCCGGATAATATCGATGTTGAAATCATCCAGGATATTATTGAAAAAACCCTGATGGACAATTCCCAGCGGGAAGAAGTGCATACCCTGGCCAAAGGTTACATCATTTACCGTCACAAACGGCAGGAAATGCGTGTCCGCCGTTTTGAAGAGCAGGAAACCCAGGATTTTCTTTTAAATAGCATATTGCATGATATTAAAGGTAAGGTAGGTAATATTGATCGTTATACCCGTGATTTTATTCAGCCGGAAGATATCAGGGAAGAATTGCGTAATGATTACCTGGATCTCAGAAGAAATATTGAAGCGTTGTTTTTGGCAATTGAACAGGCTAAAATTAAACTCGACCGTCGTTTTATCTCGCAGAGCATCAACCTAAAAGATGCTTTTGACAAAGTAGTGGCTGAACAACCACTTAATCCTAACATCAGTGTAGTCAATGATATCCCCACTGATTTTTATATACAGGCGCCGCCTGAACGTATTCATTCGGTATTCAGTAACCTGCTTGAAAATTCTCTGAAATACGGTTGCCTTGACGGCAGAGGT
>CALHRC010000017.1 GCA_938038265.1 uncultured bacterium | reverse complement strand
CTTCAACTATCCAGTAAAACAAGATGTTCGAGGGCTGCCGGCCAGGTCTCTTTAGGGGCATTAATACCACAGACCAGATCCATGTGGCCGTAGTGGGTAGCATTACCATAATCTTTACCAAAAGCAATCATTTTCACCGGGCACTTGAGGTGATCGCGGCTCCACTCAACGCCATCTAACGGGCAAATCCAATCGCGGTCGCCAGCAAGCATGAGTGTCGGCGCGACAATACGTCGGTCATCGACATAGTGGTTAAATCCCCCCGACAGACGCGGCATACCCTCGGCAGCAGAAATAGTTTTGATCTGGTTCCATTCGAGGATAGCTATACGGTGTACAGTTTTTTCCAGGAGGGCGCGTTTTACCTCATGCGTTATATTTTCTGGTGACCAGATGAAACGTGTAAACCAATTGTCTTGGTCTAAAATAGGATAGTACAGCTTGAACCACAAGTTGATGGGATAGTACGGCATTGCTGTCAGATAATCGAGATAGGTTCGAAAATGGTTGATGGTCGAAAAAGTATAGGTCACTGCCGTGCCAAAGGTGGTAAGGCTCTGCAGGTTGGCGGCCTTATGACGTATCTGGTAGAAAAACCCCAGGATGCCACCCAACGAGTGACCGACCCAGTGCAGTTTTTCGCTGCGGTTCTCTTCGAGGATATATTCAACGGCTGCTGGCAGGTCACAGAGCAGAAAGTCGTCAATGGACCACATACTACCCCGCCCCGTATGTGGCCCATCACTGGCCCCGCGACCACGCAAATCAACAGCATAAACTTGAAAACCTTGAGAGACAAGATATTCTGCAAAATTAAATCCTGCCACACCGGTATCAAAAATAGTATGATCACAGGCAATACCATGCAGCAACAATACAGGATATTTGCGTGTTACCTTCGCACTACGGTACTTAAATAGCGCAACATTCCAATGGTCTGTGGTTTTAAGTAAAATTTTATCTTTCATTAGTGCTCTCCATCAATCAGTGGCGGTACATTGAGGCGATGAGATCCGCATATTTTTTATGCACCACATTGCGTTTGATTTTCATAAGGTTGGTTAGGGTGTCCCCCACCCGCAATTTATCGGGCAGAAAGCGCACCGCCGTAATGCGCTCAAAAGGTTTGAAGCCATTTTTTTCGCTGATAAGTTCATGCACCGTATTAAGGTATAATTTCATAATTTCTTTATTATTATTGAGGTTCTCTTTGCGGTCAAATTCGTTGACTGCAAAACCGGCATCTTCCAGCATTTCATAGTTAGGCCAGATGAGCACCCCCAAATGCTTTTGGTCCTGGCCGACGACCACTGCCTGTTCAATGAGTTTATGCTGGGTGAGGATGGTTTCCATGGGAACCGGCTCTACGTTCTCGCCACCCAACAACACTATAGTATCTTTTGAGCGCCCCCGAATACTTAAGGCGCCGTTTAACGCCATGACTCCCAAATCACCGGTATTAAGCCAGCCATCTTTAAGCACCTTGGCGGTTGCTTCAGGATTTTTATAGTAGCCTTTCATGACACCGGGACCCCTGACATGAATTTCACCCTGCTCCCCGGGTAGGGCTAACGAACCATCCTCCTTAACGATTCTGACTTCTGTGCCAGGTGGACAAAAACCTACCGAACCTTCAATCACCCTCCCCCGCTGCCGCATCGATATCAGGGGGGATGTCTCTGTCATACCATAACCTTCATACACTGGAATGCCAATTGCATTGAAAAACTCGTCGATATGCGGCGGCAGCGCTCCGCCGCCAGAAATGGTACCGCGCAGTTCACCACCTAACATAGCACGCACCCGCATAAGAAAGATAGGATCCAGGTACATATCAGGCAGCTTGAGCGCCGCCAGTTTGAGTAGAGCCTTACCTTTCTCAAATACATCCTGCCAGAAACTGCGCGGCTTTGTTACAAAAGTATTTCCTGAAATTTCATTAGTGGCACGGTGCAGTGCGTGCTTGATCTGAAATGAGACCTCAAAGAGTTCGCGGTTTAAGTTTTCGGTTTTTTCAATGCGCTCATGTAGTTTCTGGTAAATTTGCTCCCACAGGCGGGGGGCTGAGGCCATGAGCGTTGGCTTGACCCGGATAAAATCTTCCATTAAATCTTTGGGACTGCTGTAGTAATAGCAGGCACCGGCATCAATCACGCAGTAGAGCATGAAACGCTCAAAGATATGCCACACCGGCAAAATGGATAGAATACGGTCAGAGCTTTTGAGGTCAAGAGCTTGCGGTACGACCTGCAGTTGGTAGAGCATATTGGCATGGCTAAGCATCACTCCTTTGGGGTTACCGGTTGTACCTGAGGTATAGATAATAGTAAAGAGATCGTCGCCAGTAAGCCTTCGGCGGATATCCTGCAGTTGCTTAAGCTCAGCTGCCCCTGGCTGCACGCCAGCGAGCAAGCTATGTAAAGAAATAATTTCTTCAGATAAATTGTCTTTTGGGAACGAGGCATCAAGGACAATTGCTGGCAACGAATATTTTTTGAGTACTCCCGATAATTTTTTAAAAACCCGCAAGTGTTCAAAAAAGACCAGCCTGGCTTCGCTGTGTCCTAGAATAAAATCCATCTCAGCTGCCGTGCTGTCTGACCCCCGTGGCACCACCACACCACCAGCCAACTGTATCGCCATATCAGCAACCAACCATTCCCAACGATTGTCAGCAAACAGAGCAATCCGATCCCCCGGCTGAATCCCCCGAGCAATGAGCTCAACCGCAATTTTCTGCGCTTTATTGTACAAAGACAAAAACTTTTCAGGACGAAAGTATTTGTGGCGGTCTTTCGTATAAAAATATTGCTGGGGATGGTTCGCTGCTTGCTCAAAGACGTCCAATAATGTTTTCATATTATCCCTTGTACCTATATGCCGAATTGATGTCAGCCACAATATGGTACACCGTTAGCTTAAAAGTGAACGAGGCGTCAAGATAAAAGATAACGGGGGGTTTTGGTAACCATCCAGCCAATCCCTGTTCAGGAATTCCTGAACATAAGCTTAGCAATAACCTTAGAGAGCAAACCAGCGCAGCCGACACAACTCTAATTACAGACTTAAAATTACTTTTCAAACTACAATACCCATCACAACTACCCCCATGCGCCCCCTCGTACTGTCACTTACCATAGGCCTAATAGCCCCACCACTCTTACCTCGACCAGGCGACTCTCGCCTAACACCATCCCACCAGCAGTTACTACGGGCGCACCTGCGCGCCTTGTCTCTAAATTTCTTTGAAGGTAAAGGCCCGGGCCGAATCAAAGACATCCCTCGCTGGCACAGCGCCAACCACGACTGCGCTGGTTTCATTCGCTACCTGCTGTGGGAAGCGCATGAGCCTCACGATACCAAGTGGCAAGAGCGCTATGGCAGCCATTTTACGCGTCAACTAAAGCCCTTACAGCAGCCCCCTGCGACCCTTTATGCTGGGGGACGAGCAGCCAATTTTGTGCCTGCTGAGAAAATGGCGCTGGAAAACGGCCGACTTATTAGCCGAGATTTTAAAAAAGCACAATTTAAAACTGGGGATTACCTTTATTATGCCTTGAAAGATGGCAGCCACCACCTCATGTTGGTCATTGAAGGGGGGGATGGTTCCGCCCTGCTGGTGTACCATACCGGAGCGCCGAAAAACGAACTGAGGTTAATTCGCGCGGACGATCTGTTAGAACATGACAGCCGTTGGCATCCGGTTGCCACGAACCCGGAGTTTGGCGGCCTGTTCCGTTTTCGATTTATGGATTGACGGCGCGGTTATTGTTCAGGAATTCCTGAACTAAAATAGCAGCCTTTCTACCTTGACGGCTAAAATCCCGGAAAAACAACTAAAGAGAAAACAGAAAATCCCGATAAACGAACGAGAGATAACTATGAGAGTGCCGAAAATACTCACTTTAGGGGTTGTGCTGCTGGGCTTCAGCTTTCAGCTAAGCGCGATATCGCCCGACCAGACCAACATGGGACATGCCCTACGCGACAACCGGTATTTCATAGAGTTTATCAATATCTCTGTTTCAAATTTCGGCACTGAAAAGAACGTCAAACAGTTCAAAGAGGCCGTGCAGCACAATTTCAACGCCAACCTGTGGTACCTGCAGAGCGACTATACCCGCGCTTACCTTGAAATCCGCCGCAGCCAGGAACTGTTACGTGACCTGTACGTCGATCTGCTACAGAATCGTTATCTCGAAGATGCGCGGGTGTTGCTCGACATCAGTGCGCCGCAGATTATCCAGGCGAAAGACAAACATGCTGAACACATGCTGCGCTTGGGCTACCGCGATATTGAAGCTGCGCGGATCTACCAAATGAAAGGCTACAACTACAACAAACTACTATACTCCAATAAAATTCGCTATTATATTGACGGCATCAAGAGAGCACGCCGGGCCAAACGATTTGCTTTTTTAGCTCTCATCGAAAGTAAAACACCTTATGAAGACAAGAAAGAGTACCAGCGGCAAACCTTAGATGATTACCTGCAGGGTGCTGAAAAAGAAGATACATCCGACTATGAGCGGGTCTTAAATACCATGACCAATATGCTCAACCGCAGGTTATTTGAAGACTCATATAATTTTATTTTGCACCATAACGACAATTACGGTCTTATTGCCCGGGAAAAGAAGAACCTGCTGAAAGAGACCACTGGTGAGTTACATACCGACGATGTAGCTGGTCGGATAAAGCCACAATCTTCCGAGAAAGAAACAAAGGAGACTACCCCGGGGGCTAACTGATGTGCCGACAGTCACCCAACCCTATAGTGAGGATTGCGTTTGTTTTGTCTTTAGCTCTGCTGTTTGCCGCATCATTGGCCGCCCGGCCAACTTTCCGCGACTACCAGCGTAAGGGGAATGAGAACCTCAGAATACTAGAAAGGTTATTTGAGAAATATACCTTTGCCGAGGGCGAAGAAGAGGCATTTATCCGTATTGAAGATGACTGGCGTTCAGCTTTATCCCAGTATAATCTGGCGACCGGAAAAGAACGTAATGTAGCCTTGAAGAATGTTGCCGCCCAATACGACCGCATCGAAGCGGCCGGGCGCAGCGCCTGCCAGACTCTCGAAGTGTATTCCTCTGAGTTGCTAAATGATTTTTCGGAGCGGGTAAAAAATTCTAAGCCCGAGGCATTGCCCAAAGACGACTATGCGAACCAAATGAAAGTGGCCCAAGGAGAATTCCATCGCGGGGGCGAATATTGTCGTAAAGGGCAATATGCCCAGGGTGCCCACCTGTATGATCGGGGCATCATGGTACTGATGAAGCGCTACCAGGTGCTACAGTGGCCTTTACCTGATAAATTATTTTACCGAAAAACCGAAACGACACCCCCCAAATCGGCTGAAAAATAGTTGACTGACTACCCTTTATCGTTTACGTTAAAAATATGAAGATAACCAGTAAAAAATCTATGTTGAAAAGAGCCCAGAGAGCACTGCGCAAAAAGCGTGGTTTCAGCTTAATTGAAATTTTAATTGTGATTGCAGTCATTGGTATGCTGATGACGATCTTCTTTGTTTCCATTCAAGATTCCGGTGTGGATGAAAAAACCGCCCGACTGCACATGGTGACCAGCAAGGCCAAACTTGACTTTGCCTTGTTTGAATATAAGAATAAATATGGCCGCTATCCGACTACCGACCAGGGCCTTGATGCGTTGTTACGTCCACCGGCTGATGTCGATGCCGCGACCTTCCCCCCACGCGGTTTTATTGAAGAAAAATTCATCCTCGATCCTTGGAAAAGAAAGTATGAATATATCTCGGACGGCGGCAGCTATGAGATTAAGACCTTAGGTGCTGATGGCCAGCCCGGCGGCGAAGGCAACAACCGGGATATTGATCTGAACAGTTTGAATTGAAATACCGGCGCGGCTTCACTTTAGTTGAAGTCTTGGTTGTTGTGGCCATTCTGGGCACAATGGCTGTGTTAGTTTTCGATCTGTTGCGCTCATTTATTGCCGATGCTGGCGAGGCGCCCTCAGAGCTTACGATAGAGGGTCTTGTCTCCCAGGCTCGTGAGCGGGCTTTGATCCATGGAAAAATCCTCACTCTATATATTGATATGGAAAAACGGGAATTTGGCCTGAGGGAATATGACCCCTTGCTTGAAACCTCCGTCGATGCTTCTTTAGCCCAATTAAGTGAGCGCATCCGCCGAGGCCGTAACCCCACCACCGACGACAAAGAAAAAAAGAAACAAGAAGAAGAGAAAGAACGGCGTACTGTCTGGTTGATGGACAAACGCAAACTGCCCGCCAATCTGCTGCGCATTCATTCGGTCTCAGGTTTAACATTAGCTGGGCCGGATATCTTTCTACACTTTTATCCCGATGGTACTTCAGACAGTTTCATTTTGGAATTCGAGCGCGAACAGAACCAGTACCTGTACATCCCCCGCCAGAATACCGCACCCCGCTACCTGACCGACCTACGCCCGGCAGAAGAGGTTAGACCATGAAAGTGCTGCCTCGCAACACGACCACTAAAGAAGGCTTTACCCTCATTGAAATCATGGTTGCATTAGGCGTACTTGGTGCCATGATGGGGATGGTCTTAAACGTATTGATGAAAGGGCTTTCGATGCGCCAGGATAGCGCCGATATTACACGCGCGGTTTTTCTTGGGGAAGAAAAAATGAATGAAATTAAAGGTCTGATGCGCCCCGACAGTAAGAAAGGCGAATTTGAGGCCTTCCCCGGTTATTACTTTGAGTATGAAATTAAAGAAGAAGAACTCGATCTGGCAAAAATGGCCGAAGAATTTAGTGCAGAAGAGCGCTTAGCTGGCAGTGAAGAGGCAAAGTACTTGCGCGAGCGTTCTGGTGGCGAGAAAAGCACGACGGGCCTTGCCTTCAAGATGCTAAAATACCACGTAGTTATTGAATACCCCTACAAGAAGAAATACGAACTGACCTTTTATCGCGGGCTGGGGATCTTCTGATGCGCCGCCGGGGTTTTACGCTTATTGAAATTCTCATCGTTATGGCTCTGTTGGGGGTTCTATTCAGCGTGCTTTTCGGTACGCACATGCAGATACGACAACTGCTGGCCGAACAGAGCGTAGCTAGCAACCGCACGAGCGATATCCTGGCGTTCATGAAAACCCTGTCTTCAGACCTGCATAATCTGGTCTATGACAAATGGAATACCCGGCAACTATTCATCGCGAGGAAAAATAGCGTCAATGGCAAGCGCATTGACGATCTGATGTTTACCACAGGGCGGCTGTATAATAACCCTTCGAGTTTGCAGACCCAAGTGCATAATGTCTATTACTTTGGGGATGTCGATGAGAATGACCAGGTACAAATCTTCCGGCGGGAGGATGTCTTTGCTGATCCGAGAAACCCCGGACAGGGTTTTGCAGTGCCGATGGCTGCCGAAATTGAAGAATTTAGCCTACAATTCTCGCAGGGTGGTACTAGTTGGGATGATGAATGGGACTTCGCTACGAAACGGGTAATGCCGCGTTATATCAAATGCACTCTGAAGTGGAAAGAATTGGGGCAGGACAGGATATTCAGCTTTGAGATCCGCCCGCCCCTACTGTGGTATTAGGTTTGTGGTTACTTACAGTAAAACAAAAACACGCTTACTGAACCCGATGCCAGGTCTGTGTGCGGAAGAAGGGGCCCAGGTAACCGCGCACTTTTAGTTTGCCGTTTTCGTCAATCCACATTTTGCAGCGATAGACCTTGCCGTTTTTGGGATCGAGGATGGTACCGCCAGTGTATTCATTGCCATCTTTTTTCATGTTTTTGATAATTTGCAGACCAATGATGCGCTTATTGTGATCTTCGCCTTGGCATTTGTCACACTTGGGATCCTGGTCTTCATGCGGCTTGCGGAACAGTTTTTCAATATTACCAAAATAGTAACCATTCCATTCCGTGATATTCACGATGGATTTGGTTTCCCCGGTTTCATCATCGATCGTTTTCCACTTACCCACAATTGCGTTAGCAAACAAACCGTTACCGGCCAAAATAAAGGCCACAACTATGGCGAGAGTGATTTTTCTGATGTTCAAGATATATCCTTTTTCCATATTTCCCTCCTATTAGGAATTGGGCGATATTTTCTAAATGCAGTTATGATGGTCAATAAAAAAAATAAATTTTTATGCACTGCAGTAATTAGGGCTCTACCATACATCCTTACCTTCACTATAGCGGGAGCAAGTGCTTTAACCGCGCAACAGGTGGTGCAGTTTGGTCCTTGGTATTCGGACGCTGCCACTGGCTTTAAAACGTCGGAACAACAAACCGTTGAACACTCCCTACATCCCCTTGAAGTACCCATTATTTTTTTTCAGCAAGTCATCAGCCCGCAGGATGGCCCGGTCTGTCGCTTCCATCCCACCTGCAGCGCCTATGGACGCACGGCAGTAGCCCGCTTTGGCGCCTTCAAAGGACTGCTGCTTGCGGTCGATCGCTTGGTGCGCGATAACCCTTACAACCCGGCTAGTGAGGATCCTGTTCCACTGGAATAGCTGGCTTGGCAACCGACAACTTTTTTAGAGTAACTCGCGCAGCTGGCTATGCCGAACTGCGGTTTGTTCAGGAATTCCTGAACTTAAGGCAGGATTATATCGCACACAAGGGGTTGTTAGTTACTAAAAAGCCAATATTATGTCGCATAGGGGCTTCACGGGCAAGCCACTGGGGGAATCCCCATCCGACAGAAGGTGTCGGACGGATACTTTGGGCAGGCTGTTAAGGCCAGCGATAGGTTTGACCTTTATTTTGTTCAGGAATTCCTGAACTTAAGGCAGAGCCGCGGGGGGAGGGCAGCAAAATGTGAGAAAACGGTGGGCTTAAGCCCGCGTTTTCGTCTATCTCAAGCAGAACAGTGCCGCTTGAGCAGCTATGCCGCCTTGGGCAAAGGGCAGCTTTCGCCCCTTTTTAGTTTATTTGTTATAGGATTTTCTAACTGTGTGTTTAAGAATTTTAAGATGAAGACCGCGAGATTTTGCGGCAGTTTTGATGTGCGCCATCAGAAAAAAGGTAAATTATTTTCCGCAAGAACCTTTTTTACGCGCTCCACCGGCCATTGCCAATCCGCTGGTGGCCGCGAGAGAACATAATCGGCGACTGCAAAGTGGTTATCTTCAGGGCGGCCTACCCCAATGCGTACTCGCTTAAAAGTATTACTGCCCAATAATGCTATGATGCTGCGCAGCCCATTATGCCCGCGGTGGCCGCCACCATCTTTGAACTTAACTTCTCCGGGGGGCAGGTCAATTTCATCGTGCAAAACAATAATATCATTCAGGGGGATTTTTTTATCCCTAACGAAAGGGGCTACTGCTTCGCCCGATAAATTCATATACGTTAGCGGTAACATAAAATAATGTTTTTCATTCGCTATTTCAGCTTCAGCTAACAGAGCGCGGTATTTTTTATTTTCACGGTATTGCCTCTGGTGTAGTCGGCAGAGAATTTCTGCTCCCGCATTATGCCGTGTGCCGGCATACTTCTCACCGGGATTGCCCAGGCCCACCCAAAGTTTCATGACGTTGAGGCAGCTTTTTTTTGCCTTGGTTTGTCAATGGAAATCCGTAGGTGAAACTGACGCCAAAATTTTCTCGCTAACCAGAGGATGGCGGTAAGGAAAGCAAAGGCTACCACGATGAGCGGCTCTGAGGGGTAATCAGGCAGCATAAAAGCAAAGCTAAAACCAACAATAGCTGACATTATGGCTAACAGGCTACTTAAAAGAAATACCGACCATAGTGAGTTACCTAATAAAAGAGCGCCCATGGCGGGGGCAACTAATGCTGTCATGGTCAAGTAAATACCTACTACCCGTACAGCTGCTGCAATAGCCATACCCGCTAAAAAATAAAATATTAAGTTAGCCTGAGTAGGTTTAATGCCATTGAGCTTTGCTTGCACTGGGTCATAACCAGCAATTACAAAAACCCGCTGAAAAAACAGCAAACAGAGCACAGTAAAAATTACATAAGGTAAATAATGTCCAAAAACATCAGGAGGCGTATAAAGAATATCGCTGAAATAAACAGAAAGCAAGGTACGTTCCGTGCCACCAACAAAGCGATTGGCAATAGGTAACAAATTGATAAATAAAATTAAAGTTAAGATAAGGCCACTTTCTAAAGAACGCAATGGCTTTCTCGCTAAAATTAAAAATGGTACCAGTAACAAAAACGTCAGGGGAAACACATAGAGATCTAAGTGGTATAAATCTTGCACTATATTTTCAGTGCGATTAATAAAACTAAAGGTATCTTCATGGCCTGCAAAATGCCAGCCAACCCCCAGAATAAAACTGACCTGGGCCGCTTGCGATAATGCCATACCAAATAAAGCAGCACGGCGCAAAACCAACAAAACGCCAAAGAGAGCTAAAGCAGCAAAATAGGGCAGTGACATAAAAACAGAAAAATAATGTTGAACAAAAAAAGAGATAAATAAATTTTCCATTTAACTTAAGTCTTCTTTTAATTCTTGATTTTCTAAAACTAAAATACGCCCCCGAGGAAAAGCAGCGACATTTTGGTGGTCAATAATAAACAAAGCTGTCCCATTTTGCATATTAAGAAATTGAAGTAATTCTGAAATATCAATCCGCCCTTGGCGATCTAAATTTGAGAAGGGCTCATCTAATAAAATAAAATCAGGTTCACTTACTAAAGCGCGAGCAATTAAAGCGCGCTGCAGTTGCCCACCACTCGCCGCAGAGACAGACAGCCGCCCTACTCCTTCAAGGCCAACCTGTTTGAGAACATCATGGACAAGTTGGGCAAATTTCTTTTTTTTCTGGCGGGAAACCAGTGGCCACCAGCCGGTGGGCAGCCCCAAAGCGGCGAGGTCACTTAACGAAACAGGATATCTGGTGTCGATAAGTGATTTTTGTGGCACATAGGCTATTCGCTTAAATTGCGCCTCTCTGTATCCCGCCAGAGGGCGCAAATCACCTAAGATGACCCTGCCAAGAGTTGATTTCCCGGAACCATTAGGGCCTTCTAAGAAAAAGACATCCCCCCGACTAACGCGTAAGTTAATGGCAGTTGCCAAAATTTTTCCGGGATAGCCAATGGTAACGTCAGATAATTGCAGCATCAGCGTTTCGCAGTAGAGCTCAACGCCTCTTCGAGCATGATGGCCGTAGTCTCAATCATTTTAAGGTAAGTTTCGGTATTTGTTGCACTGTCAGTTTGGATGGGTAAGATAACCAAACGCGCACCGCTTTCTTCAGCCACCCGCCGCGCTAGAGCAATATTAGACCAAGGCGATACCAATACTAATTTTACCTGGTTACGTTTAATGATATCCACCACCGCTCGCAGGCGCGCCGGCCCGGGCAGCACCCCTGGTTTTTCTTCGATATTATCAATCACTGTCATTTTATAACGATTGATAAGATAATCAAATTCCTGGTGGTAGCCAATAACCTTAGTGCCCGCATAAGGTTTAAGACGCTCTAAATTGCGCCGTAAGATTTCTTTTACTTTTTTTTCAAAGACTTCGGTATTGCTGCGATATACGACAGCATTGGGGGGATCTACTCGAATAAAAGTGTCTCTTATATTACGCGCAATAATAATGCCATTTACAGGGTCAGGCCAATAGTGGGGATTGCCTTGCGGGTGCAGGTCGCCCATCGAGCGGTTGATCTCTTGTTGTGGCGGCAGCAGGATATTGATACCGGCCGAGCTCACACAATAGCCCGGCTGGCCTAACATCACTTTGGTATTGCGCGCTTGGTTTAAGATGAGTGCGCTCCACGCCGCTTCAAGCTCTAAGCCCACTTCAATAAAGACATCGGCTTTATTAACTTTAACAATAAAATTGGGTTGTGCCGGCACAAAGTGCAGGTCGGTGTTGCCGGTCGTTAGAGATTCTACCGTTACTAAATCGCCCCCTACTTCTCGCGCGATGGAAGCCAGATCCGTTGTGGTGGTAATCACATTTAATTTAGCGAAAAGCAAGTTAGGATAAAGCCATCCCCCCAACAAAATAAAAATAAAAAAGCGCATAGTTCTTTTCTCCCTTTATGTTTAATAACGGTGTGGCATATGAAAGCCCAAAATATAGTCAGCTTGTAGGTAAAGCAAATAATTGCTACCCCAAACC
>CALHRC010000016.1 GCA_938038265.1 uncultured bacterium | reverse complement strand
ACTTAGAAAAAGAAGAAAATAGCCTTACTTTTTTAAGGAGAAAAATCTATGAAAAAAATAAAACTTTCCGCAATGCTGGTGGCAACCCTATTTGTTGCTGGGAACAGCTTTGCTTACATCACCTATTTGGGCAAAAGCTTGCCTAACCAGGCAGGGGTTCAATATGATTACCTGCTTGACCAGTGGGATTACGCTACTTTAGCCCCTTTTTACGGTGCGGCTAAGACAGATATCCTAACGGCGTTTTACTCTGCCGACCCTAATGGCAACGGTGGCAATTTTAAGTTAGCTGGCCGCAATACCTTAGGTGGTTTTCCTTTGTTTTGGGGGGCGTCGGTACGCAATGGTAGCACGACTACTACAGAATATAAAACACCAAATGGCGCCTCTGACTGGAAAGATACTGAGTATAACTCAGATACTTCTTTGCACATTGGTAGCCTCTTTGCCGGTATTGGTGTCAGTGTGTTTACCCGCTTGCATAATATCAATAATGAAGAGGCACAAAACTCAAATAACGGGACTAATTTTACTAACAAGGGTGACTTTTATAAAAATACTCGGAATACCTATAACGCCTTTGGTCTCAATGTTGGGCAGGGGAGTGAAAATTTAGAGTTTTTCTGGTCTGTCGGGGTAGAATATGTCGCTGAAGGTGGTACAACACAAAACAAAACTGCTGGTGTTGTGACAACCAATGGTGACTATGATCCTGCTGCTGATTTTCCCGAAAGAGACACCATGCGGTTAAGAACGACAGGCCGTTTGCCGATTACCAGCGGCTCTCTGCTAGCTGGTTGGCGGGCTTCGGTGACCACTTCTTCTGGCTCAGAAGAATACAAAGTGGGTGCCAACAAACTGTCGAGCAAAGATTATAGTTTGTTCTCTTTAGAAGACTTAGCCCTGTATTTAACCCAAATTATGCCGGTATCGGCAAATAGCCGTTTTTTAATTAACGAAGAACTGCGCTTTTATTTTAGTAACCAGGCGATCAGCGGTAAAGCACAAAATCCTGCTACTGGTGATGGTGGTATAATTTTTTCAGGCGGTGGCATTGAGAAACATGAACAAAAGACAAGTAGCTGGGGTCTTGCCGTGGCCTTACCTTTGATCTTTCAAGTTTCTGTAACGCAGGGCTTGTTTATTAACGCGGGTTGGCACCCCCGTTTAAATATAATCTCAAACTACACCATAACGAATATTACCACAACCTCGGGTGTGAAAGCTGAGAACAAAAGCAGTGCAAGCTCTGGTTATTTTGGAAACGGCAATATCTTTGGGTTGGGTTTAACTTACAATCCATCCCCCAAGCTGCGGGTGCACCTCAATGCCAACAATGCAGGTACAGCGGATGCCGGTAACCTGACCTTTGGGGCAGACTATCTTTTTTAACTCATTTCTTTAAAGGTTGGTAAACCCGAACGGGTTTACCAACTGCTTTACAGCGTACAGGAACACGCCACTGTGGCGCTATGCCAATCCGCGGGCTAGAACGCTTGCGCCGCTTTGAAAATCGTATAATTGACATTGCCCGCCGCCATCCTGCACTGGTGCGTCTGCGCCAGTACGGCTATTCACGCCGCGATAAACATGGTTTTCGCCATCCTATCTATGTGCTTGAAATTGGCAAAAAGAGTGCTCTTAGAAAAAATCCCTTTGCTCTGGTAGCGGGCGTGCATGGTTTAGAAACCATTGCTATACGGGTGTTGCTCGATTTTTTAAACGAAGCTTTAAACCCTAAAAGTAAAGTATATCTTAGAGAAATTAAAAGCGGCAAGCTGGCATTAGTTACCATGCCAATTGTCAACCCCGGGGGAATTGTCGCCAATACCCGCAGCAATCCTGCCGGGGTGGATCTCATGCGCAATTCAGGTGTTGACGCTGAAAGCGCCATGCCTTTTTTCGGCGGTCACAGGTTAGGTAACTTGCTGCCTTATTTCAGAGGAAGCCAGCCTGAGCCTGAAGCGCGCCAGTTGATGCGTTTTGTGCGGGAATATTTGTTTCCGGTGAAAAAAGGACTGGCGCCGGCGCTTGACATTCACTCTGGGTATGGTTCGTTAAACCATCTCTGGTGGCCTTATGCGTTTACCAAAGACCCCTGTGAAGATACCGGTTTATTTCAGGCCATCGCCAAAAGATTGAAATCTAAACTTGACGATTCTTTCTACCGCTTTGGACCCCAAAGTGAAAGCTACACTACCCACGGCGATATTTGGGATAAATTATATTTGGAGTGCCATAACCCAGCAAAACCAAGAACGGGTGCCCGCTTTCTACCATTCACCCTCGAAATTGGTACCTGGGCGCAGTTGCGCCAAAACCCTAAACGCTTGCTAAAAAAGAAATTGATTTTTAACCCCGATAAAGAAAGTAAGAAAGAATTTATCCGCGCCCACCGGCGTTTTTTATATGAATTAGTCCGGTTAACTAAACTGGGTTCTTTGAAGGAGTATCGTCTATGAGCGCCATCCCCATTTCTTCTTTAACTGATGACGAATTAGCAGAGCTTTCTTTGCACCGATTTCGGGACTCCTTTTTACAAAAGAAATTTTCTGAGTTAAAACAAGTGCGCGAACAGGTATTGCTACAGGTGTGGTTCCATCGTCATCGTGCCAGCATTATTCATAACGAAGAGTTTACTAATGGGGTGGATGTATCCCCCCTACCTGAAACTCTCAAACGGGCGGCGACAAAAAACTTACGGGTACTGCTACCGCTGTTAGTTGTCAGAATTATTTCTCTACTTGAAGAAATAACAGACCGCTTTCTTGATAATCCGTGGGAAGAAGAATCATTAAGCGAGATGCGCTCCCTGGTGCGCTCTTCAACTGAACGCAACGCTAACCTGTTTGATTACCTGCTGTTAGGGGAAGAGTTAACGTTGTACAGTTACGTTAAAAACCGCGAAGAATTTTATGATACCCTCGAAGTTTTAGCCGAAGCCCGGGAATTTCGTAATACGGTTTTACACCCCCATTCAGATGAACCCGCAACAGTCACTGCTGAAGAGGTTTTAAATATCTGGCGGGCAGCAATGCGCTTTCTGTTGTTTACGAACGCCGTCGCTTCGCCTGCGATTTTGAACGATTTACGGAACCGGCTGAAGACGTAGCTTGCACGACCAGTTTGCCTTTTTTTACATCCAGCACCACTTTGCCGCCATTTTTGAGCGCACCAAAAAGAATTTCATCGGTAATGCGATCTTTTACAGTTTCTTGAATCAGTCGAGCAAGCGGGCGAGCGCCTAAATTTTCATCATAACCTTTTTCAGCTAACCAAGCAATTGCTGCATCACTAGACTTAATGGTGATGTTTTTCTCTGTGAGAAGCTGTTCTGTTTCACGAAGTAATTTTTTTACAATCTTTTGTATTACTGCTGGTGGTAAGTGGCCAAATACCGCTATTTTATCAATCCGGTTTAAAAATTCAGGGGAAAAGAAATTTTTTAGTGCGGCTTTGGGGTCTTTGCGCACAAAGCCGCCACTGGTACCGGCAAAGCCAATTACGTTCGTGCTCATTTCAGCCGAGCCCGCATTTGAGGTCATTATTAAAATTACATTACGAAAATCTGCTTTGCAGCCAGTAGCGTCTGTTATTGAAGCGTGATCCATTACCTGTAATAAGCTGTTAAAAATATCAGGGTGGGCTTTTTCAATTTCATCGAGCAACAACACGCAGTGCGGATGTTTTCGTACCGCATCGGTAAGTAGCGCTCCTTGGTTAAAGCCAACATAGCCGGGGGGGGAGCCTAACAAGCGCGAAATAGTATGTTTTTCGTTGTACTCGCTCATGTCAAACCGAATCAATTCAATACCCAGTTCATGGGCCAGTTGCCGGCACAGTTCAGTTTTACCCACCCCTGTTGGGCCAATAAATAAAAAATTACCGACAGGCTTTTCTTGACTGGCCAGACCAGCGCGATGTCTTTTTATTGCAGAGACAATTGCTGCAATCGCTTCATCCTGGCCAAAAATATTTTTCTTGAGATTTTGTTCTAATTCAGCTAAAACTTGCGTGTCATTATGATTTAAATTTTTTCTCGGAATACGAGCAAGGCGGGCAATTAAATCTTCAATATCTTTTTGGGTTACTATTTTTTTGTTGTTATAAATACTAACAGTAGCGCCAGCTTCATCAATTAGGTCGATGGCTTTATCTGGCAAGTAACGCTCGCGTAAATATTTTTGAGAAAGATCGACAGCGGAGCGCAGCGCTAGTTCTTCATACTTAACGCCATGGTATTCTTGATAACGGTCAATAAGCCCCTGGAGAATTTTCATCGCTTCATCGGCTGTGGGCTCTTTCACATCAATTTTTTGAAAACGCCGGCTTAAAGCACGGTCTTTTTCAAAATACTGCCGGTACTCTTCATAGGTAGTGGAGCCAATGACCCGTAATTCCCCAGTTGTCAGCAAAGGCTTCAGTAAATTGGCTGCGTCGAGGTTGCCGCTACTCACCGAACCCGCCCCTACAATGGTATGGATTTCATCAATAAAGACAATTGCTTTGCCAATTTTTTTCAGGGCAGCAAAGACATTGCGCATCCGTTCTTCAAAATCCCCCCGAAATTTGGTACCCGCTAACATGGTACCGATCTCAATAGAAAATAACCGGTAGCCCTTCAAGCGATCGGGTACATCCCCCCGAACTAATTTTTGCGCTAAGCCTTGCGTAATCGCCGTTTTACCAACACCGGGATCGCCTACGTGAATGGGATTGTTCTTTTGCCGGCGACAGAGAATTTCAATGGTACGTTTTAACTCCTCTTCGCGACCAATTAACCTGTCATATTTACCCTCGGCAGCAAGAGCTGTCATATCAATAGCATATTTCTCAAGTATTTTTTCTTGATTTATTTTTTTGTCACTCTGCTGTGTTGCAGGAAATTCTGTTTCGTCAAAGTCTTCAATATCATCAAAAATATCCCTCTCGCCTGCAGAGAAGTGTGCTATGTCATCATGTTTTTTTGAAATACCATGAGCTACATAGTTGAGGATATCATACTTCTCAACCCCTTGCTCCTCAATAAAATAACGCGCATAGCAATCTTCTTCTTCAAAAATTGCCATTAAAATATCGCCGAAGTCAAGCTCCTGTTTACTGGAGCCACGAACATGACTCAGGCCACGCTGTAAGACCCGCTGGAACGCGGTTGTCTGGATTGGTTCTGTCTGCTGTTCATTTGGTGTTTCAAAACTTTCAAAAAACTGCGTCAGATTATGTTGTAGGCGTTCGATATTCACGCCGCTGTTTTCAAGAATGTCGCGCCCTTCTTCTGAAACTGAAATAGCATACAGCAGATGTTCCAAGGTTACAAAGGGATGGTTATGCATCTGGGCATCAACGAAGGCATCATTCAAGGCGTTTTCGAGACTTTTGCGGATCATTCTTCTTCCCCAATTGGCTCCATGCTGCATTTCAGAGGGTACTGCATTTCGCGCGCATGGTAGTGTACCAGGGAGATTCTAGTTTCGGCAATTTCCTTGGTATAGACACCGCAGACACCGACTCCTTTGCGGTGTACATCCCACATGATCTGCTCGGCCTCAGCCGGCCCCTTATCGAAATAAAGGCGCAGCATGAGAATCACAAAATCCATAGTGGTATAGTCGTCGTTGTGCATTAGCACACGATAGCGTCGGGGACGCTTAACTTTAATGCATTCGAGCAATTCGAGATCGCTGTTGCTGTCAGTTTGTCGTGGCATACGTTATCACCCCAAGGGACCAATGAAAAAGTGGTTTAGCAGCCTTATTTTTTGCGAATTAGCTGCAGAAAACAAGGGTAAACACGGACTTTTTCAGAATTGTCATAATAATATTATAGCATATTTCTCTATATAGTCAAGATGATTTTAAGGATAAAGGTAAACTACTGTAATGAACTAGCAGGCATGAATCCCATAAGTTAACCAGGAGTTGCCAGTAGCGCCGGACTATATTATATAAATATAATAAAATAAAAAGAAAGAATCTTTTTTAATTTTAATTTTTTAGGCAGCATGGGGGATGTCATCTTCCCAGCACCTGCAGCACACAGCGGGCGATCATCTTTTCTTCGTCGGTGGCAATCACCATCACCTTGACGGGAGATTCGGCATGAGAGAGCCATCCCCCCGCTGCTGCTTTATTGGCTTTTGGGTCAAAATATATCCCAAAGTTTTCCAGCCCGGTAATAATTTTTTCACGAATACCGGCGGCGTTTTCGCCAATGCCGCCGGTAAAGATAATGGCATCGAGGCGACCTAATGCAAAGGCATAGGCACCCAGATATTTACGTGCCCGGTAACAGAACATATCAACGGCCAGTTGCGCGTTTTGATCGCCTGAAGCGGCCCGTTGCGTTATATCGCGCATATCATTGGTTCCGGTGAGGCCCAGCAGGCCTGATTTCTTGTTGAGCAAGGCATCGGTCTCTGCGGGTGTCAGATTTTCTTTTTGTTGCAGAAATAAAACCACGGCCGGGTCAATATCGCCACTGCGGGTTCCCATGATGAGCCCTTCGAGTGGCGTAAAACCCATGCTGGTATCAACACTCTGGCCGTTTTCAATGGCGCAGATGCTGGCGCCGTTGCCGAGATGCAGCGTCACCGCATTAAATTTTGCAAAAGGGATGGCAAGTCTCTTGGCCGCTTCACGGGCGACATACTCATGGGAAGTACCGTGAAAGCCGTACCTGCGTATTCCGTAACGTTGTGATATTTCCCGTGGGATCGCATAAGAATATGCCTTGCCTGGCATGGTAGCATGAAAAGCGGTATCAAAAACGGCCACCTGCGGCAAATCAAAGAGGGATGCGCAAACTCGAATTCCTGTGAGATTAGGCGGGTTATGCAGTGGGGCATACGCAACGCATTCTTCAATTATAGAAATTGCTGTATCGTCAAGTAAGGTGGGCCGAGTTATTTTATTGCCGCCATGCACTACCCGATGTCCGATAGCCAGACCGTTTTGCGCGGTAAAAAATCCAGCTGATGTAAAATAATCTTTGAAGTGATGGATGGCGCTTGCGTGATCGGGAAAGCCTCTCTCTTCTTGTACGAGCACTTCTGTTTCATTTCTGGTTTTAAAGACGCCCTGTGGTTGGCCAATACGATCGGCAATGCCACCGGCGAGAAATTCAAGTTCTTGGTCAGTCATCCTGAAGACATCAGCTTTTACGGAAGAAGAGCCACTATTGATTACGAGAATTCTGTCTTTCATTGTTTGAATGCCTCCTGGTAGTTTTCAGGCCATGAACTGAACTTGCGCCCGTCTCACGTATTTTCAAAAAGAAGGCAAAACTACGCAGAGAAGCGACTGTGTCAAAAAGAAAAAGCACCTAGGAAATCTGTGCGAAATAAGAAAGTTGCCGCGGCCGCTATAAGCGCATAGGGCAGCTCTCCAACATTAGTGAATAGGTATTGACACTATGGTCATTTAGTATTAACAGACTGCTGGCTAAGCACCGATGCGACATCCTCTAAAATACTGTCTCTGCTTGTTTTTTATATTTTTGTTTTCTGCAAGCCTTGCTCCTGTTTGCTCATTGGAATTTCAGGAAGTGGACAGTTTCCTGCCCATAGAAAAATCAGAATATACTATTGAGAGCGCCAATTCTGAGAGCAGTTGGCGATCCCCCGAACATATTCCCCAATCTGTAGTCTGGAACCCGCTGCCTCATGAGGGTCTGAAGTTAGGCTTCAGCGACGATATTATCTGGCTGAAACTGGTTGCTAAGAATAATACGCAACATCCGGCAAACTGGATATGGCGTCTAAACAACAACCGTCTATATGACATTACTTTTTTTGAGGACTACGCCAGGGGACAATTTCACCAATCTCTTTCGGGCGCACAAGTACCTCGACACCTGCAGAAAACCCCCTGCAATGGTTTCTGCTATTCGTTTCATATAAGCCCGGAGGAGACTAAAACATTTTTTCTCAGAATTTGGTCGAACACTTCGCTGCGGATCAATCAAAAATTATACAGCGAAGCGCATTACCGAGACGCAGAAGCGACTAATGATATATTCCTCGGAATGTACTATGGCGCCCTGCTGGTCATGCTCCTGCATACGATGTTTGCTTACCACGAATTGAACAAGAAGGCAATCTTGATAAGTTACTGTATCGTACTGGTAACGGCGCTGCTATACTACCTCACCTTTGACGGGCAGTTGCAGAGAATTCTGCTGACAGATTATCCCGCGTTCCAGCACCGCTGGCAGGCATCCCTGGGCATATTATATACCGGAGCTTTCATGTTATTCATTAATATCTTCAGCCAAGCGCGCAAGAAAAAACCAATCCTGTTCTGGATCAATATAACCTATGTAGTGATCTCATTTGTTCTTGGCATCGGGGGCCTGGTGTTTCTGCCGCGACTTTTTATAAATAAGATATCACTGAACTGGACGATATTTTCAGTGATTCTGGCATTGATCGCAACTATTTTTTTGGCGGATTTCAAGAGCAAACCCACAAGACGTTTTTTCTGGGGGGTCGTTTCCCTGCTGGTAGCGACCGCTATATTTCTGCTCTGGTGGAAAGATTTTCTGCCTACCAACGCTTTCACAATGAATTCTTTGCGCTTCGGTTCTCTGATAGAGCTGACCTTCTTTTCGATGGCTATCGGCGGCCTGATTGGTGAACTGGACGCCCAAAGAAGAGTCTCCGAAAGAATCGCAGAGGTGCGTACCCGCTTCGCGGCCACAGTCAGTCATGAAATTAGAACGCCGCTTACTGTAGTCTTAGGTATGGCGGATGTACTCGACTCTACTGAGCTTAATTTGCAGCAGAGAAAATATCTCAATGCGATTCTTTCATCGGGCAAATACCTGCAGAACCTTGTTAATGACGTACTCACATTCACGAAACTGGAATCATCTCATATCAATCTTAACAAAGAAGCTTTTTCAGTAAACGCAATGCTTAACGAAATTCAGCAAATGTTCCACGAGCGTATGCGCACCAAAGATATTGATTTTATCATATCTATGCCGCCAGAATCAGACCTTATCATCATAAATGATAAATTGCGCATTTTGCAGGTTTTAATTAACCTTCTCGGCAATGCCTTAAAATTTACGCCGAATCAGGGGATAATCAAGTTAGAAATGAATTACAGCTGCGCCAACCAGCGAGCGCTGGTTCAATTTGTCGTCAGAGATAACGGTCCCGGCATTGCTCCCAACCATCTTGAGGTAATCTTTGAGGAATACGAACAGGCACAGTGGAATACCAAGATGAAATATGGCGGCACTGGATTAGGTCTGCCCATATCGAAAAAAATAGCCCAAGCTCTAAACGGAAAAATCGAAGTCTTTAGTCAGCCTCAAGAAGGCTCGACCTTCAAATTCAGCTTTGGGGCTGAGATTGCCCAGAAAGGTGTCTCACAAATCTCAAAACTACAGTTAGTCGAAAACTTTAAGAATATCCGTAAACCACTGAAAATTCTTCACATTGACGACCATGAGGATATCCGCATGCTGTTTGAGCTTTATTTTTCTAATACTCCGCATACTGTGGTTTCTCTGGAAGATCCATACTACGCTATTGAAGAATATGAGCGGCACAGTTTTGATTTCATATTTACAGATAACTACATGCCACAGATGAGTGGTCTGGAACTTCTTGCAAAATTAAGAAAAATCGATCATGAAAAAAACCGTATGGGAGCCACTTTTGTTCTCTGCTCTGGCTTGCTGCTTGACGCCTCTAATAATGGGTATAACCTTTTCGATGATTATCTTATCAAACCATTTAAGAAAGATGATTTGATAAGAATGATTCTCAAGCATATAAAATAGGGGCTGCGCGGAACAGCAAGATTGCTGTGTGGCCCAATAAAAACTTATACAATTAAAAAATATTACGTTTATGGTAAAATTGTAAAAAGAGTTCCTTGTATCGATTCTGGTCATTGACAAATAAAATCAATTCTGAAATGAATTATCAAATTTAACTTGCAGAACAGTCTGCTCTTAGTAATTAAACTTATTATGTATCGGGTTTTGGTCATTGATGATGACTTAGAAATTATTGAGTTAGTGCGCCATAGTTTACCAACAGAAGACTATGCAATTTCCGCGGCATCGGGTTCGCAAGAAGCACAGAACAAGATAATGGCTCAAAAGTTTGACGCCATTTTATTAGATATCAATCTACCGGGCAATGATGGCATTAGTTTATTAAAGTATTTTCACTCAATTGGGATCACTAAAGTAACTCCGGTATTGATGCTCACAGGCAGTGCTTCTAAAGAGCATGTTCTGGCAGCTTCAGCTAATGGTTCTCAGGGCTATATTCGTAAGCCATTTAAGCCAAAAACTTTACAGGATCAACTCTCGCGGGCATTAAGTTTACGAGACATTGAACATGCAGCCCAAGCCAACGTGAAAAAAAATCTTCTTATAGAAGTTGAGCCAGAACAATTATTTACCAAAATTATTATTTATGATCGCCTGTCAGATAGAATTGTGCGCGAAATATTCACTGTTTATGAACAATTAGCCAATAAATGGCCTATTGTGGCTTTAGATCTGAGAACCCAGCCTGAGATTACGAGTGAAGCCATTATGCAAATTAAGATGTTACGTAAACTGATGCGTGAATCGCGTCTTTTTTTGTTGGCGGGTAAAAATTTTGGAGATTTAATTGGGGTATTTCCTGAAGAGGATGTTATGTTAGTTATTTCAGAAATTGATTTGCGGCGGTTGCTGCGCTCCCAGCAAAAAAACACATTTCCCGAAAATAATTTTTAGCTCATAACAATACTACATTAGGTCTCATTTCTGGTGAGAGAATACCTGTAAGCAGCCAACTATTTTCTAATCTATATTATACATTTTTGGTGGTGAATTCCGAGCCAGTGAGGAAATCCATATCCTATTTTGTAATTTTTTAACTAAGACAAAGCCGGGGGTAGCGAAGGCCAGGCAGGCCTGGCAAGGTTTGAGCAGATGAGCGAACACCTGTGGCCATGCCCCCCTAAGGGGACAAGCCTGGCCGCCGCGAGGGGGCGGGCGATCCCCCCTTCTTAATTCTTATATGCGTATAGAATTTTATAGCAATGTTATGTCATTTAAATTAGATTTTCGATAGGTATTGGTTGAGTGATTAGGCACCATTAGAATACTTTTTTTGCTTCACTTGTTGAATCAGGACTGTATGTGGGGTTATGAGTTTTTCTTTTGTTGATAAGAATTTTATTGTAACGGGGGCAACTGGTGGTATTGGCAAAGAGGTTGTACACTTATTGTTGCTTAAAGGTGCCAAAGTATTTGCTACCGATATTAACGAAAGTGGTTTGGTGGATCTCAAAAACGCCAATGCTACTTTTAATGGCTTACAGACCATGAAACATGATGTACGTTTCGATAATGAATGGAAACAGGTTTTACGAGCAGCCACCAAGCAAGGAGAGATCTATGGCTTAATCCAGTGTGCGGGGGTTTTGCGGCCGGGTTATATTGCCAACAGCAGTGCGGCCGATGTGGATTTTCATATTGATATCAATACCAAAGGAGTGATGTTAGGTAGTATTCATGTTGCCCACGAACTCAAGCACCGGGGCAAGGGACATATTATCAATATTGCTTCTTTAGCGGGGATTTCGGCTATTCCCGGTATTGCCCTTTATTCGGCGTCTAAATTTGCCGTACGCGGTTTTACGCTTGCTTTAGCTGAAGAATTGCGCGCCGACAATGTGGCGGTGACTGTCATTTGCCCTGATGCGGTTGCGACTCCCATGCTCGATTTACAGATGGATTACCAAGAAGCGGCTCTAACTTTTTCAGGGGGCAGCCCTTTAAGTGCTGAAGAAGTGGCAGCAACCGTTATTGCCGCTGTCGAATCGAAACCTCTTGAAGTTGTGTTGCCTTTTTGGCGGGGTGCTCTGGCGCGTACAGCGGCCGCTCTGCCCGAGATTGCTGGCATTCTTATAGAGCCCCTGCGCCAGGCGGGCTTAGAGGCCCAAAAGAAGATGAAAGAGATGAGACATAATTAATTTTATTGTATCTTTTTGCTCAACTTGGCAGCCCTTAGATTCCGATAAATAATAACGGGGGGTACTAATAGCCGATTTCAGGAAATTGTAGCGGCACAATGTATTACAGCGAACGGAGTCGCTTAAGCTAAAAAATTACTTCAAAAAATTTGTCGCTTGGCTACTCGCGTCTTGCGACTGAAATGGACAAAATGACCGGTTCACGGAGGAACCATGGAACAGCAAAACAGCAGTACCGCGTTGCTTAATTTCGCGGAGTACCAGCTGAAAGATCGTCTAAAAAGCAATGGTATCAACTATGAGCAGGATTCTCGGGGCAGGTTTAGGATATGGTGGCGGCGCGGAAAAATTTGCCCGCCGCCGCAGCCTCTGCGGAATATCTTGCCTTTCAGGGCGAAAGAGACAATAGAAAATTGACTAACAGATCGCGGGTAGCCGCAGCGGAATTATTTTCTTTTAACCGTCGGTCATACTCCACAAAGCGATCGAGAATTTCGGTCACAGAATTGCCGGGATATAGCTGCGCCATCCTACGAAACTTATCTTCCACCTGAGAGAAACGAAACGGTGCGACGCCTAATACTGCCAGGGCTTCCTGGGGCGCGATCCCCGCAGACACATAGCCCTGGTAACGCGTATAATCAGAGAAAAGCTTAAGCCATAAACCCAATGTCTTAGGACCTTCATCGGGTTTGGTCTGCATGAATTTCTGCAATGCAGCGGGGATATTTCGCCGGGCAATTTCATCCACCACTTGAAATTGCAATTCACCTTCACTGTCGGTAACTAATGCTGCTATGTCATCACGAGTAATTTTTTTGTCGTGAAGTTTGAAAATAAACAGTTGGTCAAGCGAATGAATTGCCATCCGGGAATCAAAAGCGCTTTTCTCTGCTAAAAATTCAGCAGTTTCGATGGCAATCTCATAGCCCATTGTCTTAGCCCGGGTTAGTAGAAAAGCGGCGAGATCGCGTTCGCGCAATTCCTTTTCTTCAAAAATCCAGTCAGTCTGCTCAAAGAAAGATACGGAAGACGGTATCTTTTTATCTTCCGTCTGAATAACCAGACTGGTACTCTCGGGCAGATTACGGACATCACGTTCAAAATAGGCCAGCAGATTTTTTGTCTCTTCATGTTTAGCTGCCTTATCAAGCTCGCGCAATATACCGTCTGCATGACGCAGAAAAATGCAGCGCGCTGCATCAAACATTGGCATTGTGGCGATTTCAGCGTGTAACACATTGAGTTTGCAATCCAGACCGTTCAAGCGGATATCTTCTACCGGCAGTGGTTGGTTGCGCCTCTGCACTTCGGTTAAAAATGCGGCATGAATTTCTTCGGTAATTTTGGGATCTTTACAGCGCACCAGCAGCAACCTGGGCAGAGACTGCGCTTTCTGTAAAGCCCGCTGTAACTTAAACTGGTCACTGAAGGCCTCTGCTTTCACTGGATCGTACGGTTTACTGGCGGACTGTTCCCCGGATCGATAATCCCGTACTGTTCTTCATACTTGCGGATATTATCTTGTAGGGCAAACATCAGGCGTTTGGCATGACCGGGGGTTAGAATAATACGAGACACCAGTTTGCCGAAAGGAGCCGGATGCTGTTGTATCATCAGATAATCGAGCATGAACTCTTCTTTCGTGTGACCGATATTGGTTACATTCGCAAAGACCCCCTTCATGATCTCGGGATCAAGATGTATTTCTATTTTATTGGGATTGGGTTCCACGGTTAAGAATTTTTCACTGACCCGCGGCAGCAAGTCTTTTTCGGCTGATATTATCCAGTTTTAGGGAGATACGTTAGGCTTCACCGCACAGTGTAATTTCGCAAATGTGAGGATGTAATGTCCCCCCGGGCAGCCTGACCACGCTACCGGTGCCATAATTTTTCCGCATGTGGGATGTTTTCCAGCCGCTTCCCAGTTTCTCGCATGGGCTGATGTTAGACTTGCACTGCCTAATTTTTGCAGATATGGGGATGTTTTCCTGCCGAGCAGCCTGACCAGTCCACCGCTACTATAATTTCTCTGCATGTGGCGAGGTTTGCGGCTTTAGTGGTCGAAAACTTGGACAGACTGCTTAATTTCCCTGTATGTGGGGATGTTGGGGGATTGCATCCGCCCGACGGGCCGCACAAGATGTTCACGCATATAGGGATGTTTGGCTACGATGCGGGCATACCGATTCCCTGGCGGTG
>CALHRC010000015.1 GCA_938038265.1 uncultured bacterium | reverse complement strand
GGAATTCCTGAACAAAAGGCAGCTTACATCTCCCCCCTGGAGCTTGTTAGTGACTCAAAAAGCTGGATTATGTCACCTTGTGAAGGCCGTTAGTTACTAAAACCAATATAACGTTAGATAGATATTATACCCTGTTATAGTTATGGCACCCCCAGTAGGTGGGGAATTCCCCATCATGTTCCGGAATTCCTGAACAAAAGCGGCACTACATCCCTCCTTGGAGCTTGTTAGTGACTCAAAAAGCTGGATTATGTCACCTTGTGAGGGATTGTTAGTTACTAAAACAAATATAACGTTATATAGATATTACATCCTGCTATAGTTATGGTACCCCCCGTAGGTGGGGAATTCCCCATCTGGTATGGAATTCCATAGCCAAACTGCCGTCCGAAACCCCTTAGCAGACCATTGATAGGGAAGTCCCCCAAGGCTTTACACAAGAAGTAGCCAATTTCAATAAATATTAGTAATCTGTAAGAATGATGAGATATATTGTAATCGCTGCCATTTTCTTTTCTCTTACGGCCTGCCATAAAAAACCCACCCAAGATTATTCTAACTGTGCCTTTTCTTACCAGGCTGCTGCCACAGAGCTGAAGTGGACGGCTTACAAATTCACGGAAAAAACCGGGGTATCGGGTAAGTTAAAAACATTTTCTCTTACAGGCAGCCAGACCTCAAGGGAAATTGTAGATATCTTTGCCGGAGCCGAGTTTTCCGCTGATGGAATGAGTGTTGATTCAAGCAATCCGGAGCGCGACGGCAAATTGAAAGAACATTTCTTTGCTAATCTAGCAAACAAAGGCAAAATTTCAGGTCGCTTTATTAAAGCACAGCCCTTGTCTGTTGAACTTGTTCTCAATGGCGTCAGCCAGGTTATCCCGGTGGCAATTTTCCAGAAAAGCCCCTTGGAATATACAGCAAAATTGAGTCTTGATTTAAATAAATTTAATGCGCAGGCAGCCGTAAAAAAATTAAACCAAATCTGTCACGAATTGCACATTGGTAAGGATGGTATCAGCAAACTTTGGCCTGATGTTGATGTGGAAATCCACACCACCCTAAAACCGGAATGCGGTAATTGATTTCACTTTACGATTGATTATTTAATGTAAAGCTGCCCAGGTGAATATACTCATTACCAACGACGATGGTATTCATTTTCGTGGTTTAATTGACCTGCGCGCAGAGCTTGATAAAATCGGCAAGACTTTTGTCTTTGCCCCCAGCACAGAAAAGTCGGCCACCAGTATGGCCCTCACAATATATGACGACATCTATGTTCACCGCATTGACGAGCGCACGTTCATGGTGGAGGGCTATCCTGCTGACTGTGTTAATGTTGGACTGTATGGTGCCTTAATTGCGGAACCTATTGATTTAGTAGTCAGTGGTATCAACAAAGGGGTCAACATGGGGCAGGATGTACTTTATTCCGGCACTGTTGGTGCTGCCCGGCATGGGTTTGTGCACGGCATTGCTGCTCTTGCGGTCTCTTGCGGTCATACGGACGCGCGTTGTGATTACACACCGGTTGCTGTCGTAGTTCGCAAATTCATCGAAGCTCATCTTGAACTTATCATGCGCCCTTCTCTGCTCAATATCAACATCCCTGTGGATGGCCCCCCGAAAGGTATAAAATGGACTAAACTGGGACAGCGAATCTACCGAGACTCATACAGGAAATCGCACCTGAATGACGGCGGTCTGCTGTTGAATTTGGGCGGTTCCATATTGAGCCATAAGGAGGATGAGGGTGCGGATTTTTCTGCTTATGATGCAGGCTATGTATCCGTCACGCCCTTGACACTCGATGCGACAGATCACCCAGAACTCAGCAGGATCTCTACCTGCTATGATTTTGCCTGAAGGTAACCGCGGGCGCTTATTGCAGGAAATCCTTACCAAAACAGAAAATCTGCCTAATTTGAAAGATAGCGTTTGTCTGGACGATTCCACGATGCGCAGTCTTGAGCTAGATCTCGAAGCGACGGAACGCATTACAGAGTTAAAGAAAGATGCCCTTAAGTTGTATCGTTCCCGAAAAATTATCGAAGCCCTGCAAAAACTAGAAGATGCTATACGATTGTTACCCGGAGATTTGGAACTGGTTTATTATGAAGCCATGTGTCTCTTCCAGCTTGGCAAGTATGAGCGTGCTACGGAAATTTTTTCACAGTTATTGCGCCTCGACGAAGATGACCAGTTGCCAGGTGTCGCCAAGATGCTTGCTATGTCGCTGCTGCGCGAAAAGCGTTATGAAGAGGCTGAAATCCAGATCCGCGATATGCTGCGACACAATCGCAACGATCTTCAAATTATGAATATGTTAGCTTACGCGTTGGAACGCCAAGATAAACTTGAAGAGGCCGAACTTACTTTAAATCGCATTCTGGAGAAAGATCCTAAAAATCCCAATGCAAATAATTCGCTGGCGTTTATTTATTACCGAACAGGAAAAGATCTAAATCTTGCTCTCTCTCTGGTAAAAAAAGCATTAGGTCGTGAACAGGATAATCCATCCTATCTTGATACCATGGCGATGATTCTGCTTAAGAAAGGCAATGTTGCAGCGGCCCGCAAAGCTCTCAACCGGGCGCTACAACTGCAACCCAATAACGAAGATATTCTGGCGCATTTGGTAGAAATCGGTCGCTGATCTGTATGCAGCCGTTGGTGGATGTCGTCATCCCGACCCGGCAACGTCCCGAACTGACGGCGCAAGCGCTGCAAAGTGTCTTAAGGCAAACCCTTCCAGCATTCCATGCCTATGTTGTGGAAGATGGCGAAGAAATACTGCGAGGCCATCCTGCGATGGCTGCTATGCTCACGGATACTCGGGTTTCTCTGTTGGCAACGAAAAAGACCAGTGGCCCAGCTGTTGCACGCAACACAGGAGCTTCTGCTGGTCGGGCGCCTTTTATAGCTTTTCTTGACAGTGACGATCTTTGGTTGCCTGAAAAATTAGAACGCCAAATTACCTATTTCGCGCAGCATGCAGACATTCATTACCAGCACTGTGAAGAAATTTGGCTGCGTGATCGAGAACCGATCAAACCAAGAGCACGTCACCGCAAACAGGGCGGTTTTTTTATTCAGCGCGCCTTTGAATTATGCCTGATCTCTCCCTCGGCTGTAATGTTCCGCCGGCCGTTCTGGGAGCGCTATGGCGGGTTTGCTCCATCCTTTTTCGTTGCTGAAGACTATGAATTGTGGTTGCGTCTGAATTTGAATTTTCCTGTGGGATTTATTGAAACACCTCTGGTGATAAAACAGGCCGGTGCTTGGGCGCAGCTCAGCTCCACAAAAGAAATTGACCGCTATCGGGTATTAGCCCTGCACCGGCTCTGGCGTCTGGAAAAAAGTAACCCCCGCCTGAAAGACGTTTTAGACACTTTTGTAAGCGAAGCGCTACGTAAGTGTTCCATTCTGTACAAAGGCGCCCTAAAATACGGCAGAGAGGATCGGGCTGCTGAGTATCAGCGCTGGATAAAAGTATTCAACAGGTTGCGGACCCGCGCCATCTGCTGATCACTGCCCGGCACCTTCAGAAATTCCTGACCATAGTGCTGCAGCATAGCGGTATAGAGTCTTTCGACAGACCGGCTGGGTGATTCCCGCAGGATACCGGCAGCAACCAGCGCTAGACGATAGGCTGCTCGGGTATCAAGGCCATTGAGCTCGTGGGCTAATTCATAATGATATACTGCAGCGTGAAAGAAGGCTTGATCCCAGATCGTGCGCGGCTCAGATTTTTGGCTTTCACGGTAGGGCAGGCGGATCGGCTCATAGAGTAGCTCGCGGTCACTTTTTTCCAGCCAGCCTAAAACCCGACCCAGTGGGTGCTCCCGCAAGATATGCCAGATATTTTCATATAATATGCCATTGTAATAATTAAAATCGTAATCGGGGATTCCTTTTTTGCGCAGCATCTCTAGAGTTTGTTTGGAAAAGGAGGTTCTAAAGTCGGCCAGACCGTCGCGGTAGAGATTGATTTCCCGCTTGAGGTGCAGTAATTCACGCAGGCGACGGGCTGCTGTATCGTTGCGACTAACCATATCTTCAAGATGAATGTTTAGGTATAAGCCCCCAAGTTTGAGGTATTCATTCGCCTCGCGGAAGTTCCGTCTTCTTCTCCAGGCTTCATCAATATAAGATAAGGCTTCTTTCTGGCGGCCGTTTTTCAGAGAATTTTGCGCCAGGCTGACATAGGTTTCAGGACGATCATGGTCAGCTTCAAGGCTGCGCCGGTATTCCGCATAGGCAGCTGAGAGATCCCCCATTCTTTCGTACCTCTCGGCAGTTTTAAAATGAGCATATGCTTTTTCCCGGTCCTGACGACGATCGGGTACGGCAATATAATGTCTTTTCTTAACCATCGAAAGATTGCCGCGGGCTTTAAGCATCGGTCCCTGAAAGCTAGTTTCAAAAATGGAAATAATTTCAGCTTCGGCTACGATATAGCCATTTTTAAAGCGCTTGTGATCTGGATCTTTTTCAATAACCAGTACAGTATCGTTAAGCCGCAGCCCCTCGTCTGAAAAAAGCCGGGCGGTTAGAATCATTTCACGGGTATCAAAACCCATTACTTTCTGCCGCTCGCCCATCAGGTGGGATCGGGAGATCACTTCACCGATAAGTAAAAGTTTTTCGCTGCGCGGATTGCTATAACCCCGGTAAGCGTAAATCTCAATTTCACCGCCAGCAGCGACACTATCTAAAGGCAACAGATAAAAGCCCCACGATAGCATATAAGCGCTTAAAAGAAATCCCCGCATCACTTTATTATCGTACCAGCGGGGATTTTTATTCAGTCATACAAGACTTAATCAGACAGGATAAATTAGTCCTGAAAAACCATCAGGCTACCCGTGTAGCAGGCAACCCAAACCTGTTTTGTAGCAGCATCGTAAGTAATACCGATCGGATGGTGGTTCACATTCACTGTCTGTATGACTTTCATGGTAGCAGTATCAACCTTACTCACTGTATCAGATTTATAGTTTACCACATACATGAATTTACCGTCATCTGACAGAATCATGGAACGCGGCTGGCTACCAGTGGCAATCTTACTGACGACTTTGCCAGTTTCGGTATCAATTTTTCCAACCATCCCCTCGCCATTGAAGGTGACATAGAGGTAGCGATCGTCGGGCGACAGGTTGAGGTGCCGGGGAGAGCGACCCATATTCTTTAACCAGGAGAGCTGGAAGGTTTCAAGATCCAGGATAGCTATATCCATCGATCCCATGACAGCAACATAGGCTTTTTTGGAATCCGCAGTCACCGCCAGACCGCGCGGGAAACGACCCACATAAATACTGCGGACAGTCTTATTCTGGGCAGTGTCAATCACGCTAATATCCCAGGTGCACCAGTTAGAGACCAGCACATAGCGGCTATCGGGGGTAGCAGCCTGAAACTTAGGCACGGAACCAACTTTAATCACTTTTTCAATTTCCAACGTCTCAGTATTGATTCTATATACGAAAGAATGGTCATGCTTACCCGCCGGCGAGCATTTATCGTGTCCCGGATTGTTAAAACCAGCGCCATACATCTGGTACTGGCTGATCCACGCATATTTGCCATTATGCGAAAAGGTTGCTTCAACTGGGGCGCCCTTGTATTTACCCTTGAAACCGCTGTGACCATACGCTGCTAAATCCACAGTATCGGGGATGGATTTAACGAGTTTATATTCTCTATCATACACGTTAATGGTATGTGAATACATCATATTCTGCGCAAAGAACAGACCGGTTCCTGAATGAACAACTGACTTAGGCGACAGACCACCGGTAATGGTTTTTTTAAGTGTCATCGCTTGGGCAGTAGCACCCAAGGCCAAAAGCGCAAACAAACTGGTTAGTTTATGTGACATAATACTGCCACTCAAACGGCCTGAAACCCCCCGGCAAGGATTTTTCCGTAATCACCAAGCCGTCCCTCGCTAGGCACAGAGAAGCAATACGGGGCGGGCATGTCCCTAAAGGGACACCGGGCTGGTTAGTGACTCAAAAACTATAATTATGTCGCATGGGGGATGGGGCATTCCCCATCTGTTCTTAGAATTTTTAAGAACAAACAAGTGATGTCAATAACCTATATAACGTTATATAGGTTATTTTGCTGCCTGCTAGAATATGATTTTCTTAAGTAACCAGCCGGTGACCGGCAGCAGCGGTAAAGCTTCGAAGGGGCAGGTGGAGCCTCCTGCCGGGTGCTTATATTTTTCCCTAAGTTTTCACCATAACGATACTGCCGCTGACTGGCGCCGATGCGTCGGATACCCAAAACAAAATCTGCCGGGCAATATCATCCGGTTTAAAATCTGCTTTCATGTCAGGATAGGCACTGCGCAGCATGTCTGTGTCAACCGAACCCGGGGCAACTACATTGGCTCTGATACCAAATTCCCGTCCTTCGGCAGCAAGTACTTCGCATAAACCGGTCAGCGCCATCTTTGAGGCAGTATAGGCCCCCGCTGTAGGAAACTTCTCTACATTAGGCACTCCTGCAAGACTGGAGACCAGCACTACCGCCCCCCGCGAATCTCTTAGGCGTGACCAGCAATGCCTGATCACCTGGAACGCCGCTGTAACGTTTACCTGCAGATGGGTCGTAAAATCTAACAAAGCAGTTTCACACAACAGAGCCGGTTTGAAATAACCGGCATTAAAAATAATACCGTCTAGCCGCTGCGGTAAGTTATTCAGGCATAACTCAAGCTGCGCAGCATTGGATAGATCCACTCCATAATGCACTATCGCCTGCGGGTATTGCAACTGTAATGCGCCTAACCCACCAGAGGTACGCGACAGACAGACCAGATGAGCGCCCGCTTCAAGTAGCCGTTGGGCAGTTGCCAGCCCAATACCCCGGGAGGCACCAGTAAGCAGAATGGTTTTACCAGTAAGATTAAGTAGCTCTTTCATTTCTTTTTTCGCTCAACAAATTGTTTCATAAAATTCAGGAACGGCTCAACCTGCAGGAATGAGCTGTTATACAGCGCGACATCATCCAAACCGCGCAATACACTTTCATTACGCGCTTTGTTGAGTATTCTCTTGACTCCACGGCTGACGATTGCTTCATTTGCCGCTAACTCTTCGCAAAATTTAACTGACCCAGCGTGCAAGCTATCTTTATCGGGGAACACCCTACTGACCAGACCAATGCGCAGGGCTTCATCGGCATCGACATCGCGCCCGGTCAGTGCTAAATCCCGTGTCATGCCATCCCCGATAATATGAGGCAACAACTGCAGCGAACCCATATCGGCCACAATATGCACTTTAATTTCACGCAGAGAAAACTGGGCATCAGCCGAGCAGAACCTAATGTCACAGGCAGAGATGAGATCGAGTGCGCCGCCGATGCAATGCCGGTGTACGGCAGCAACACTTGGTTTTTCACTGGCAATCAGGGCTTTGAAACCCTGCTGCATTTTCTGAATAAGCCGCAGCAGATGTTCGCGATTTTCGCCACTGCCCTGCTGGTGCAGTTCAGGAAATCGCTCGATAAAATCAGGCAAATCTAATCCCATGGAGAAACTGGCCCCCTTGCCGGCAAAGCAAAGTACCCGGATGTCATCATCTCTGTCAAGCTCGGCCACGACTCGAGGTAATTCATCCCAGAATTCCCAGGACATAAAATTGCGCTTCTGCGGACGGTTTAACCAGAGCAACGCCACGCCATTGCGCTTATCAATTTCAAAGAAACTGTAACTCATAAGGACCGAATAGAATGGCAGATCGGGAATGTCATTTTAAAATCTTCAGTAAACAGAGCCACACGCACCCTGTCGCCGTTTAGCGCCGGGAAATAAGGCGAGTGGGTTTTCATGGTATTGATTTCTGCCAGCCCGACTCTGCCATCAGCCTGCGGCGCAAAGATAAACTCACTATCGTCAAGCCGCTGGTAAAAAAGCCGCAGCGCCTCCGGTATGATTTTTGTCGTGACGGGCACGGTACAACTTTTATGGCGGATGGAAAAATCAGCCAAAGGCGCGCCTGACACCCTGACCGATACATCCGCCCCATCGTCGCGATACCTAAAAGAAAAATCGGCAATTTCTTTGGGGATGCCCCAGTTAGCCCGACCGCTGGCTGCACTGGCCTCAGAAGAGACATAGATCTTTGAAATATGCCAGTAACTTCCCGCTGGAGTTTCAATACGCCCGGGAATAAACAGTACTTCATAATAAGGCCCAACTGCCGAGTCCGTGTAATCAACGAGCATCATCATCGCCGCCGAGAGAAAACTGGTTTTTTTCCAAGGGAGTAATGCTAATTCCTGTTTAGTAATTGCATCCGGCAGATCGAGCAAAAAAATATAACCGCGCCCTTTAAGCTCCCAAGGAGGTGGCGTGACGGCAACTTGCTGTTTTTGAGACATAGGCCCTTAAATCTCAGCAAACGCCGCCGTCAAGCATTGCCTGGTGGGAAATTTTCACCAGAACCGAAAACTATTTTACACAGCAGCCTGTTACCCCAATTTGCGAAAATAATGCGTTCTTTATTTGTTGTACTTGAGGGCGCCGACGGCTCGGGCAAATCGACTCTCAGTGCGACGCTCGCTGAAAATTTTTTTGGCCGAGACAACTGCCGTATTTTCTTTGAACCGACAGATAAAACAGATGCTGGACGCAAAATCCGCAGTATTTTAAAATCAGCTGCCCCCGTAACCCCAGAAGTATCCGCTGAGTTAATGGAATTGTTTTATATAGATCGCCTCTGGGATATTGAGTACCAGATCAAACCCACCCTCAGGCAGGGCCGGCATGTAATTCTCGACCGCTATTTCTATTCCACGGCGGCCTACCAGGCGGCAACTCCCGAAGCAGCCGAGCGTATTGCTCATGAGTACCTCAACGATTGCCGTGTGCTTGCCCCGGATATTCTTATCTACCTGGATATTGATCCCCAGACTGCCCTACAACGCATCGGCAACCGCAGCGCCAACCGGGATATTTTTGAGACAGAACAGCAACTGCAGAAAGTAATAAATAATTACCGTCGGTTATTCGCCGTCCCGCCTCACAACAGTATCATCCTTGACGCAACATTAACAACTGATGAAATTTACCGCAAGGCCAAAGAGGCCATTCAATCGAAAATACCTCCCCGCATATCATGAAAAAAATTCTAATCATACGTTTCAGCGCTTTGGGGGATGTCATCCTCACCACTCCGCTCATTACTGTGCTGCAAAAAGAATTTCCCCAAGCAAAAATTTTTTATGCAATAAAAGAATCGTTTGCCGGCATTCTCCCACAGGGGGTGGAGTGCTTGACTCTCAACAGAGAAGAATCATTTGCCAATTTTCGCCGCAAGGTAGCCGCCGCGGCACCTTACGATCTAATCATTGACCTACATTCCAGCCTACGTTCAAGAATCCTTTGCCTTGGCCTTAAAACCAAGAAAATCGTACGCTTTCGCAAACCTTACCTGAAACGTCTGCTGACAATCCTCACGAAAAAAAATTTTCTGCGCACGACTCCATCCGTACCACAACGTTATCTGAATACCCTTACAAACATATTGCCAACCGTGCCTCGGGCAGAATCCCTGCGACCCATATTATATTACCAAAATTTACCTTTTGAAATTGCCAATAGTTTGAAAGGGAAAAAATATTTTTTAATTGCCCCCGGCTCGCGCTGGTTCACGAAAAAGTGGCCGCTCGAATACTTTCTTTCACTAACTCGGCAAATCTGCCAAAAAAAACAGGACTACCTGCCGGTGCTGCTCGGTGGCCCGGATGAAGCTGATGATTGCCGCTATATTCAGCAAGGCCTCGATAGGCAAGCATTGCTTCTCGCCGGTGATCTTAACCTGCCCCAGGTCGTCACACTGATCCGGCAGGCTCGTTTTATTGTCTGCAATGACAGCGGCCTAATGCATATGGCGGCGGCCACCGATACGCCAATTTACGCACTTTTTACCAGTACAATACCGGAATTTGGTTTTGCGCCTCTGTCACCCTATGCGAAAATTATTACTGCCCCCGATATCCCCTGCCGCCCATGCAACCATAAAGGGCTTGCGGAGTGCCCGAAAGGCGACTATATCTGCGGCAGAAAACTTACACCCGAAACAGTTTTAGCAACTTTGGCCCTATGAAAGTGTATTACGCCCCGCATATTGATCTGCTCTTTGAGCAATTACGCCATAGCCTTACGGCCGGGGCCGCAGAACGTGATCCCTTTGTTCCTGAAGTAATCATAACGCCCAATCAAAACATTGCCAGCTACGTAAAGATCGAACTTGCCCGAACCACCGGCATTGCTATCAACTTGGAATTTCCCTTCCCCGAAACTGCGCTGCAAAACCTGTACCGTAACCTGAAACTCTATGAGCAGACCGGCCTGAAACCGGCGCGCGGTTTCTTTTCAGCACACACTTCGGAAGCCAACCAAATTCAATTTGCCACCCAGGAAGATTGGCAATCCGTTATCCTGCATCGCCTGCTGTCGGATAGCTCTGCATTTTTTAGCAAGTACCTCGGTGACATCCCCGGCGTTAGAGAACGTAAAGCATGGGCTTTATCCCGCAGGCTTGCAACATACTTTCGGGAATACCGCTACCACCGTCCTGATTTTTTTCTGCAAAATCGTTCGCCGTTTCAATCCGACACCATGCAGGCAGCTCAATTGGCCCTGCTACAACAAGCGAAAGAAGATCTTGGGACATTACAGCTTACTGATTTTTTTTCGGCGGCGCAAGAATTACCAGAACTTGTAAAACTTATTCCACAGAAACAGACCTTACGTCTTTTTGCCGCAGCACAGTTTTCCCGTTTTCATACCGATTTGCTTCTCAAACTCTCCCAGCAAATACCCATGGAACTCTACCAGATTCGCTTTTCAGAAAAATTCATACAGGGCCACAGATTTGACAGCCTGCTGGCAAAATGGACTCGGGCAAGCCGCCAAGGCGCAGAACTGATACGAAATAGAGGGCAGCAACTAAACGTACCGGTATCCGAAATTTCAGTGCAGCAAAGTGAGCAGCAAGTTACATATTTGGCGGATGTAAAATTTTTATCCGCAACTTCTCTGCGCCAAGAAGTTGAACAGACCGCCGAACTTATCTTCAAAGAACTCGCCGAAGACTCTTCACTTGGGCTCTCTGACATTGCTGTATTAGCTCCGGACATCAACCAATACTGGCCCCACATCCAGGCGGTATTTCACCAGAGAGCCACACCGCTTACCTTCAATCTGAGCGACGCCTCTGCAGCGGCAAGTAGTACTTATGTAAAGGGAGCATTGACCCTGCTTGAACTTGTTGCAGGACATTTTTCACGAGAAAATTTATTTGGCCTGTTTTACAATCCCTGCTTTCTAACCAAATTTTCTCTCACCCGACGCACAACCGCTCGCTGGTTCCAGTGGACAGAAGAACTGGATGTCTATAGCGGATCAACCTGGAGAGAGTTTTACGCCGCAGAAAAGGGAGCGCGAGATTGGCTGACAGCTGTCAAACGCCTTCGTTTGGGCTTGGTCATGGATGCTGATCCCGAAAAAATGGCTCAATATCCTCTGCCGCATGTACCTGGCTGGCTTGACAGTAGAGAATCTCTCTATACCTTTTGCCGTATTGTTGAACAGCTGCGCTCTCTTCACCAACAAAAAACCATAGCACAAGCGCATGGCGCTGCTCTGTTGGAACAATTCTGTTTACTGCTCGACGACTATTTGGCCATCCCAGAAGATCGACCACTGGAAAACGAAGCCCGACGTGCCCTACAGCAGGCATGCCTGCGTGAAGCCGATCGCCAACGACAGTTGAACATCCGACATGAATTTTTTACTATTGCAACCCTTAAAAATCTTATCAAAAATACAGCAGAAGAAATTCCTCTGCGTCTTGGTCGCTATTTAGGTGGAGGGATTTCGGTATCTTCACTGCTGCCCATGAGGCCAGTTCCGTTTAAGATTATTTTTATTTTGGGGATGGAGGACGATCGCTTTCCGCGCCAGTCACGCCACGATAGCCTTGACCTGCGCAGCACAGCTCTTTCAGCCCAACAAGGTTTTGATACATCCAGCGATATTGATAATCAGGATGCAGATTTCCAACTTTTTACTGAAATTTTATCTGCATGCAAAAATCGTCTCTACCTGAGCTACCGGAATATCGATATAAAAAAAGATATCCGCTTATTAGCAGCCCAACCTTACCGCGACCTACAGGAATTACTGAAAACCGAAACCATCGCACTGCTGCCCGATAACCAATTGACAAAAGAGGTAGTAACTGCGTCAACTGCAGACTCGCACCATAATAAAAAAACTGAACTTACTGAATTAGCTGTCAAAGACAGGGATATTATAAATTTTCTGAAATTTCCGCTTCATTTCTGGCTTAAGCGCAATAACTTGGGACAGAGCAACGATAATGAAGAACCAGAAAGACGCTCTCAACAATTCGAACCAGGCAATTTCTCAAACTATGTAAAGAAAAATTTAATTTCGCAAGCGGTATATGACAGTATTGCTCAGGGCATTTTTCCTAACACAAATAACTTTACTGCAGCAGTATTGCAGGCATTGGACAAAAAAATCCAGCTTATGGAAAATTCATTCCGCGCCCCCTGGGGTATTTTTCTACAATATGAAATAAATGATCTCAGACGGCGGGCTGAATTGTTGAGTAATAGTCTGCAGCAATTAAAAATAAACGACTGGGCTAATTTTAAGCGAACATCTTATGGTGAAACTGATCCCGAAGAGATATTAGCAGACCGCCGGCCTGTTTGGCAATTCTCTGCGCTATCGGCTAGAGTTTCTTTTTCAGGTCTATCATCTCTTTACCATTGGAAGCAGAAAGACAAACAGATAGACACTATTATTTTTCACAGTGATGATTTTGTCTCTTACTCGAACAATCCAGAAAAAATTCATATTAAGTTAGAGCAGCACCTTTCCCTGATGGGCGTCTGGCTGCCACTGTTGCCCCTGCTCGCAGAAGAGAAAGATGTGGTATTACTTAACCTGATATCCATTTCAGGGAAAGAAGAAATTGATAGCCATACAACCGATAAAAATAATAAAAATTTCTATAAAATAAAGAGATTCTCCACGAATTTTTACCCTGAACAGGCATTTGAATATCTACTCAAACTATGCGAAGCCATGCTAACCCCCCAACCACCCGATGCTTTTCATGCCGATGCCTTAAAAAATATGCAGCACCCCGGCGTATCTATCGAGGCCATAGCTAAATACCGGAATGAATTGAAAGATATTTGGCGCAAGCGTGATAGTAATTTTGTCTTTTCTCTGAAGTACCGCAATCCAATCGTCGATATTCTGCCACTCTGGTTACGCGAAGATATGCACACATTGATTCAAGAACGTTATGAGCCGCTTTTCAGAATTACCATCCCCAACATTACAGAAAAAGATAAACAAAGTTCCGTGCCCCAAAAGAAAGGATCGCGCTCCAAATGAAAGATGACACCAGAGAAACATATGAGATCTGCTATAAGGCTCTAACAGAAAAGAAATCAGTCTTGCTAGAGGCATCGGCAGGTACTGGTAAGACCTTTACCATTACCCACACCGTTAGAAAACTTCTGCTCGACAAACAGATTCTTCCCGAACGTATTCTAATTCTGACATTTACCGAGAAAGCAACCAATGAGATGAAAACAAAACTGCTCGAGGTATTCTGTGCAGTAAGGCAGCAAAATCCTAACGCTCTTTGCGATGATCCCGGAACTGTTCTTAGACGCATACCGGTTATGACCATTGACGGTTTTTGGACATACTTGTTGAAAAACCATCTGTTTGAAACCGGCGCAGATCCTGATTTTTCGCTTACTTCTCCCGAAGAGTTGAGAGACTTTATAATTGAAGTGGTTTTGCGACGGGATTGGCTATGCGACAATGATATTGCGCAGAGACTTAAGAGAATATTTAAGCTCAGCAGAGAAGATAATCATCAAAAAGAACTGACGCCTGAATTGATTGCTAATCTTCTAAAGCAATGGCTTACGCTCACCGAACAAAATGAGGCGGAAATATTTTTCTCTGACAAACACCCGCAAATAACGGAAGATCTAAAATTTCTCTATGAGAACCTACGCCAGAAATACCGCGATTGGCTTGTCACCAATGGCCTCAAAACCTATTCATCAATTCTGGATGAAATTCATGTTCTGGCAACAAATAAACATACCACACTGTCTAATCTCATCAAGAAGGAATATGATTTTATATTTGTGGATGAATTTCAGGACACCAACCGAAAACAGTGGGATATTTTTCATAATCTATTTGAAGCCAGTAATATTCCTATCTGTCTGGTTGGCGACCCCAAGCAGGCCATTTACGCTTTTCGTCACGCCGATCTAGAAAACTATCTGACAATCCGCCAAAGCATCCACGACAAAGATAACTGGCTGCTT
>CALHRC010000014.1 GCA_938038265.1 uncultured bacterium | reverse complement strand
TCACCCCCCAGGGGACATAATTTAAGCTTTTTGGTAACTAACAAGCCCCTGCAGGCGGCTACTCGTTACCCCTTCCGTAAACTGCCCGGGTGGCTACTTTTTTTGGTTGGAACGCTGTTTTTTGTTAAAAAAACGCTTCTTCTCCTGGGGTTTGCTGGTCATTAGATGCACAAGACTGATGACTAAACCCACTAAAAACAAACCGCCGCCCATAGCAAAAACCATATACTTTTCTTTCGCCGCCGCCCGCCCGATTTCCGGAGCCGCCATTGCCGCAAATAACCAGACAAAGGGATATAGAAAGCCGCCTATGGCTACGAGATAAGAAGCGATATCCCGCAGTCTGCCGCCGGATGTTCTAAGAAACAACATGAGTAATACGGCAAGAGACATGGCGCCAATGCCCGTACTGTGAAAATGATAGCGCTGGTAATAACGCCAGATTTTATCAGCTTCGCTTGAGAGAGCTTTTTCTTTTTCGGCCGGAACGCTAATTGCAGCGATAGTCTGGTTGGATGCCAAACCCCTGGCGATCTTGTCTTTGAACATAGCTTCATTGGCACCAAACAAAATTCCAATGAAAACCCCGCCTATCATGCCCAAGATGGCTATCGCCATCGGTAACTTCTGTTTCATACGTGCGCTATGATTCTAAAAGGATGGTCTGCTGAAAAGCCGATTTTCCCTCCCTCAAGTTAGATGCAGGCCATCTAACAAAACCTTGCGTAACCGCTCTAAACGATGGCGTACCTTTTTTCTCGCTTTCTGGATATTCTCTGAACTGCAATTGCTGCCAATTACCAGCTCAATATAATGCGAGATGTCGCTCCCTTTGAATTTTCCTATGGTCAGATTAGAATACTGAAATATAAATCCATATAAAATCGTAATGAAAAGATTTTCCTTGGTTGAGGTATCGGTGGTACTTGCATACCTACGAAAAGAACTTTTTACTAATCGGCGAATGCCGCGATCAATATAATAACCAGTTTCTTTTCTCATCTCGCTCGGGGCGGATGTCAGAAAATGAGTCATAACCGAAATTTCACCAGGAAACAGAGTGCCTTCAAATACTTCCCGCCAAACCTGAAAGACCAGAAAGTAAGAATACAATTCAGTAGCTAAATCCTCCGTCTTAACAAGACAGTCGCGCAGAACCCGAATCATCAACTGGCGAGTAGCCTTGATCGCCTGCGCATAAAGGTGCTCTTTATCCCAAAAGTGATGGTATATGGATGGCTGCTGTAAGCCACAAATTTTGCCGATTTTTCGTATAGACGCGCCACTATAGCCTTCTTTGGCAAATAAAGCCGAAGACACTACAAGAATCTTTAAGCGCGATTCATTTTCCCTTGCCATATGCTATATTATTTTTATCGAATGATTACGGCAAGCAGTAAACGATATTTTACCAGCGACCAAAAAACTATTCTTAAGAACATAATTTTATACTCCTGTATCAGACTACCACCTAATATAATTATGGATATGTACCGTGCAATGATGAAGATCAACAGACATCGCTTCAAAAGCAGCCCCACTGTGTTTGACATCCCCCCAACCCATATTAGTCTTTTCATGCCCACATGCTCCGTGCTGCAGTTACCCCCTGGGAGCTGATCTCAAATAAGCCCTCGCTTTCAATGATGAGGCCTGCTTGTTTAAGTGTTTCCAGTGCCGGGCGCAAGTGATAGCCACTTAAACCCAGCTTGACTTCCAGCTCTTTCATATCGATTGATCTGGGAAATTGCGTATATATTTCTGAAAAGACCTGCAATGCGGATGGTTCTAAATCCAAAAGAATCTCCTGAACTGAAAAACACTATTTTAATATCATTTCAAAAACCCGCCGGAGCGTCTTTGAGAAATTTATATTCTTTTATGCGGTATTCCTGCAAGTAATTTTCGTCTTCCGGTTTTTCAAATATGGTAATCTTGTGTGCTAACCTGACACCCTGCACCATCCTAAAGTCGTCATAAATAATGGTGGCTGTTGCTGTCTTCATCAAGTCTCGTACCGTCAAATCTATCCGCCGGATTTCTTTGGTTTCTCTATCGGCATACACAATAAATTGATCACGGTCAGCTTCAGGCTCAGGTTTGCCGTCAGTGACAAAAAGTCGGTCTGTTGTGCGGCCATTCAAAATTGTTTCGCCCGCGTTTAGAACGGTGGCCGAATTTCTCAACGTAAAGGGCCACTCAATATAATTCTGCATGGGTCGCAAATAAATGCGGATAGCCCTTTCATCTTTGAAAACTTTTTTGCCCTCGCCATCAGCTCGCCAGGTGCGGTTTTGGCTATCAATCCCAATTACGTCATTGCCAATTTTACCCGGAATGAATTTTAAGCGGTGTTCGCCGCGGCCAATCCCCAAAGTGGAAGTAAAATCCTGGGTGGCATTTTCAACCGGGGTGAGTTTTCGCATGGTCCAGCTTTTCCAATGGTTCGTGCCAGATAAAGATAAATAAGGATAACGCTGCCATTCGACTAACCCATTGGCTTCAGCGATTTGTTGGTACAGATGTTTCCCGTCGGCAGCTTTTCCTTCTTTTATATAGTCTGTGCGTAAATCGGCGATAGAGCATTGCAGCAGCAGAGGGATACATGCCATAGGTACCCACTTCATGATTGCTGCCATCCCCCCTAAATTTTTATTTTGCGCTATACTCACCAATTGCATGACACAGTTTGCAAATTGGGGTGCACTTTGTAAATCATAAGTCGCAAATCCATTTTGGTGAGGGGCAGATACCAGTTATTTGCAGGCTCCCCAGCAACTCCCTATGTTTTAGCAATTTGTTAGAACCAATAGACGCTACCATGGTATAGGGGACTGCTGCCCTCACGGGCACCGGCCGGGGCCTGCCGGTCTTCCGCTACCCCCGACTCTTCTTATGTTCTTAGAGTTCCGTAAACATGGTAGGGGTTTGCCTAACAAAACGGAAAATTCTGTTCAGGAATTCCTGAACAGTGCTATGGAATTCCCTACCTATGATGGGGAATTCCCAACCACAAGGGAAAAACTTTGTTCAGGAATTCCTGAACAAAGGCAACCCTGCGGGGGCTTATTCGTTACTAAAAAACGCATTATGTCACCGGGGGGATATCCTGCCCGCTTGCGGGCTTGTTAGTTACTAAAAAAGTTAGTATTATGTCGCTTGGGGATGGTTTTTACTATGGAAATCCCCCCCCGGATGGGATATCCCCCATTTGAAAAATCAAGTTGCGGTGAAAGACAAGCTGGAACAGGTGAGGCCTGCAATAAAAGCTTGGGAGATAAGTTGTTATCGAATATCTCGTTGCTCTTGTTCCGTCTGGCTCGTCTAAAGTATATGGTAAGGCAGATAGAGGCTAAGTTTTGGATTTGGGCATTTCGCTGTATATTTAGCCGATCTCGCCTTGCGGCTTTATCTGTGCCGGGTGATTGCAAGGTTGTGACAGCCGCGGTCTGGCGCTGCAAGCACGATCCGGAGGGTTTTGCTTGTGAAGCGGGGCAGGATTGGGGCTTTTTGAATTGGTGTGCGGCTACTTTCTGGATATGTCATGTATTGCGGCGCTGTAGTTACTAAAGAAGTTTGGGTCTCTATGCTTTGTTGGCGGGCTCAATTGTGTTTGATTAGTTCCCGCACTTTGTTTGCGGGATCCGCTGGGTTGCCAAGTCTCGTGGCAATAAGTGATTGACACCCTGTTCCGTTATAGTATTATGGAAGTAAAGTGCTGGTATATCCAGCCCAAATGAAGATACATACAATGTTTGAAAAAGATGATCATGTCGTGTATCCCATACACGGAGTTGGGGTAATTGCCGACATTTCCACCGAGGTTATTCGCAAGAAGCGCCAAAAGTACTACATTGTTGACTTGATCAACATTAAGATGCGTGTTAAGGTGCCGGTAGATAAGGCCGAAGAGATTGGTTTACGGCATATTGTTAACAAGAGACAAGTTAATAAGGTCTTAAAATTACTTAAACAAGACTATGTTGACCAAGAAGAAGATTGGAAAATCCGTTACCAAAATAATCTGGCGAAGGTAAAATCGGGATCGATTATGGCCGTGGCGGAAGTCTGCCGGAACCTGTATAAGCGTGCGCGAGATAAAGAATTGTCCACCATAGAGCGCAAGCTCTATGAATTGGCCTACAGCCTTATTGTCAATGAAATAGCTTTGGCAAAGAAGATTGAAGTGGAAGAGGCTTCGAACCTGATATCCGATAGCCTGTCGAGGTAAGGTATTGGCGGCATGATCCTCCGTTCATACAGGAGGAAATATGAATTACGTACTTTTTTTTCTGGTAGCTATCTTTGGCGCTATCTTGATTGTCTGGCAGAACTGGAGTTTGGATGGTTTTCTAGCTGCCGGCTCGGCTTTGGTGCTGGTAAGTGGACTTCCGCTGTTACTCGATCGCCTGCGCGGGACGTACTCGTTTTCTGGTTTGGCTCCTTCCATGGCGGGTATTTTACTGGCGCTGGCAGCAGTTGGTCTGGCTTCTCCGTTGTTTCAGCCTTTTTCAACCACAGTCATTTGGCTGGTAGCCCTTACGGTTGCGTCGGTTACTGGCTATGCCTTCAAAATTCATTTTGAAGGTAAACCATCCGCGCCGGTACCATTGCAGCATACAGAAGTGAGGCAAGCTCCTATTGCCAGTGAGGTGGGGGGGAATGAGAAGCCTAAAATCCTCGATACCAGTGTGATTATTGATGGGCGCATTATTGATATTGCTGGTACTGGCTTTGTCGAAGGACCTTTTGTGGTACCTAACTTTGTTTTGCGGGAAATCCAGTTGATCTCTGATTCACCCGACGCTATCAAGCGCAACCGCGGTCGCCGGGGCCTTGATATGCTCAACCAGTTGCAGAAACGCACCGATCTTGAAGTGCGGATCTCTTATACTGATTATACGGATACCCGAGAGGTAGATGCTAAGTTAATAAAGTTGGCAGTTGAACAAAAGGGGGTTTTGGTAACAAATGACTTCAATCTAAACAAAGTTGCCGAGCTGCAAGGGGTCAAGGTGCTCAATATCAACAGCCTAGCCAACGCCCTTAAGCCAGTTGTTTTACCTGGTGAAGAGTTGGAGATCCAGGTTGTTAAAGAGGGTAAAGACGAAAACCAGGGCATTGGCTATCTTGACGACGGTACCATGGTAGTGATTGAAAGTGGCGGCAAATTGATGGGTAAAAAAGTGAAAGTTAATGTAACCAGCGTATTCCAGACGAACGCCGGTAAGATGATTTTCACTAAAATCGTGGGGCGCTGATTTTGCTTTGATTGCTTTGTTACTACTTCTCGGCGGCACGGGTAGTCGGTTCGGCTCGCAGCTGCCGAAGCAGTTTGTCCAATACCAGGGCAAGGCGGTTTTTTCGGTTACGACATCCGCCCTGCTAAGTAGTTTACCTCTTACCCATGTCATTTTTGCTGTAGCGCCGGAATACCTTTTAACCGAAGATTTTCAAGCCCCCTTTGCGCAGTTGCAAACAAGTTACCCTAATGTGCAATTTCAAGCAGTCCCAGGGGGCAGCACGCGGCACTTGAGTTTTCGCGCGGCTTTTGCTGCACTACAAGGTCGCTACCCGCAAGTAGAAAAAGTTTTAGTACACGATGCCAATCGCCCTTTTCTTTCTAATGAATTTTTAGCGCGCGTTGGCGAACAACTGCAGCAGCTCAGTGGGGATGTACCCTGCTTAATCCCGGGATTGACCGTTACGGATTCTATTTGTCGCACCCTACGGGGTAAGGTGGTGCGCTATGAAAACCGCGATGCTCTTTTTCGGGTGCAAACTCCCCAATTGCTTTTTGTTTCGGCTACAGCTCAAGCCTTACAAAGTGAAGCCGCCCAATTAAACAATTGGACAGATGAGGGTTCATTTATGTTAGCAGCGGGTCATTCTGTTGTTATTTTTGAGGGGGATGTCAATAACGTTAAAATTACCTACCAACAAGACTTACCCAACAACCCAGAGGAAAAGCCATGAAACTGCGCATTGGTCAGGGATTTGATATTCATGCTACCTGCCCGGGTGATCATATTATTTTAGGTGGCATTAAAATTCCCGCGCCGTTTTCTTTACAAGGCCACTCCGATGCCGATGCTTTGTTACATGCCATCACAGATGCTATTTTAGGCGCCTTAGGGGATGAAGACATTGGTCATTATTTTCCCCCTCATGATGAGAAAAATCGTGGCCGTAAGAGCAGTGACTTTGTACTCTTTGCTGTAAAACGTGCTCAAGCGCAGGGCTACGTCATCAGTAATATTGACTGCAATGTTATCTGCGAGCGTCCTAAAATTGGGCCGCACCGTCTAAAGCTGCAAGAGAATATAGCTCGCCTTCTTAAAATTGCCCCCAATCAAGTTTCTGTCAAAGGGCGCACGTTTGAAAAACTCGATGCCATTGGCGCTGAAAAAGGTCTGGCCGTTTTAGCTATTGTGTTGCTGCAAAGCCCATGATGAGCCCCCACCGCTTGCGCCATGCAGCAGCAAATGCCATTCGCCAATATTTCAGGGAACAAGATTTTATAGAAGTGATTACCCCCTTGCTGGTAAAATCACCCGCTATTGAAGCTCACTTAGATGCGTTTGAAGTCCATGGCGCCAGCCGCTCTTATTTTTTACCAACCTCCCCGGAATTTGGTCTCAAAAAAACTCTGGCTTTAGAGCCAGAGACAACCAGGGGGATTTTTGAAATTGCCCATGCTTTTCGAGATGATTTACCTTCAAAATTACATGCCCCCGAATTTATTATGGTAGAGTGGTATTGCCGTAATACCCCTTACCTTAGCTTAGCTGAACAAGTGTATGGTCTATTACAAGCCATTCTTACACCGTATAATAAATCCATACCGCAAATGAAACTATACACCGTACAGGAATACTGTACAGTGTATAATATGACCATCCCCCCTGCGGTATTGCGATGTTTGGCCAATAAAAATAATTTACAAGTAAGTGGGGATGGATTTACCCAAC
>CALHRC010000013.1 GCA_938038265.1 uncultured bacterium | reverse complement strand
GGCGGAGGCGGTTCTCCCGAAACTGTAGCAACTCCTACCTTTAGCCCGTCTGCCGGTACTTATGGCAGCGCGCAAACGGTGAGCCTGTCAACTACTACCAGTGGGGCTACCATTTGCTACCGCACCGATGGTGTTGACCCTGCTGCTACTACCGCCGGCACTTGCGATGCGGGCTCTACGACCTATAGCAGTGCTATTAACGTGAGCAGCACTACTACCATTAAAGCGCTGGCAACAAAAAGCGGCATGACTAACTCTTCGGTGGCTTCGGCAACTTATACCATTGACACCACCGCGCCCACGCCGGGTTCAGCTATAACCTTCAGTGGCACAACCGACACCAGCACCACAGTTTCGTGGGGAGCAGGCAGTGATGATGTCACCGCCGTCGCCAACCTGCAATACCGCTTGCTGCGCAGCACTACTAATAACTTAACGGATGTATCGGCTGCCGAGACCAATGGCACTGAGGTGATGGCCTATACGGCCAATACCACCACGTTTAATGCCACCGGACTTACTGCCAGCACGACCTACTATTTCGCGGTGATTGTGCGTGACCAGGCCGGCAACAAGGCCCTCTATACCCAGCAATCGGTAACTACAGGAGCGGCAGGTTCGGTAGCAGTGCCCACCTTTTCACCGACAGGTGGCACCTACAATAGCCCCCAAAACGTGACCATTACAACGGCAACCAGTGGGGCTACCATTTGCTACCGCACCGATGGGACTGACCCCACAGCACCCACAGCGGGCACCTGTGGAACCGGATCCACTACTTACAGTGGTCCCGTGGTGGTTTTAAGCTCACAGACCATTAAGGCATTGGGTACTAAGAGTGCTATGACTAACTCTTCGGTGGCCTCGGCAACTTATACCATTGACACCACCGCGCCCACGGTAAGTTCAACTACGCCAACAGATGCCGCCACAGGGATTGCCCGCAATACCACCATTCAGGTAGTCTTTAGCGAGGCGATGAATACCAGCACTATCAGCACTACGACCACCACTACTTGCAGCGGCAGTTTGCAGGTCAGCAAAGACGATTTTGTTACCTGTGTGGCCATGACCTCAGCAACACCCACCGCCAGTGGGGGTAACACCACCTTTACGATGACCCCGGCAGCCACGTTGGCGAGCGCTACCGTCTATAAAATTCGCGTGACTACTGCAGCGCAGGATGTAGCAGGCAATGCCCTGGCAAGCACCTATACAACATCCACGGGATTTACCACGCGCTACGCGCATACGATTACCATTGATGGTACCAACGATTTCACTGCCAACGAAACTTTTACCACCAGCTCGGGGAGTTATACAGCCTACGTAACCTGGGATGAAGACTATATCTACCTGGGTATGGATGGTGCTGATGTCAATTCCGGCAGCGCCCAGAAGTGGGTATTGGCTTATTTCGATGGCTCTGGTGGCTCTTCTACCAGCGTACAATACAATACCCAGCAGGCAAATATGCCGACAGGCTTCTCGGCAAAATACCACCTGCGCTGGAAGGCCGACAACACCTATACCAATGCGCAGAGCTACAGTGGCACTTGGTCTGATGCCGGTTGGAGCTTTACGGGCAACGTCTTCAAGTCCGTGACATTCATTGAATTCCGCATTGCACGAAGTGATATTGGCTCACCGACAATCTTAAAACTCATCATGCTGATGTTAAACGAGACAACTATGTCTGAGTGGAGCTATGCCGGCATGCCGAGTACTTCTTTTAGCGACGGTTATGACCCCAATTACACCAAGTACCTAAGCTGCTCTTTAACGGCCTCGAATGCCCCGAACACAGCTTGCAGCATTCTGCCTTAATACTTAATAGGAGTTTTTATGAAAAAAATTATCTCTCTGCTTTTGCTCTCGGCGCTTTACAGTGCCAGCTTTGCTTGTGGTGACAGCAAAGCAAAAGACAAAGACAAAACCAAAAGCGAAACTTCACAAACCAAGTAGAGTTTCCTTAAGGTTGGTTTTTAAATTCTTCTTGCCAGCCTGATGGCCAAAAGCACGGCTTCACTGCAGGCTGGTCATGAAATATTTATTGCCTACCGTATTTGTCGCGTTAAGTGTAATTATAATAGCGCCACTAACAGCAGAAAGTTCTGTTTCGCGGGCAGGGGAGACATCCCCCCAGTTGTTGTTAGATCGCGCCTTAAGTGCTTACCATGAGCGTGATTTTAACCGAGCGGCAGTTCATTTTGAAAAATACATTGAGCTTGTCGGGGATCGCGAAGTTGCTCTACGTTATTTAGCGCGCATTGCTTTAGAGCGCAATAATTTTAGTAAGGCAGAGGCCTATTTAAGCCGCGCCGTGCAGGCAGATGCGCGGGCGATGGATTCGCTGTTGCTGTTAGCTGAAATTTACCTCAAGCAAAATAAATTTAAGCCAGCCGTTGCCGTACTTGAGAAGGCCTTAGCTGTTGATCCCTTTCAAGAAAGGGCACTTTCAGCGTTAGGTTATATTTGGCAGCAAAGTGATGCCCGCAAAGCTGCGGCGGTTTACAAGAGGTTAATTTTAGCGGTACAAAAAGGCAGCAACAGCCCGGAGCTTTTTTTTCAGGCCTATTCTTTTTTAGGTAACTACTATTACCAGCAGTCAGATTATCAAAAAGCGGTTTTTTATTACACCAAGGTAGTTGAGTTAGATAATACCAATATCCGTAACCTAATGGTATTAGGTGAGCTGCATAAAATTGCCGGTGATTTCCGCAGCTCAGTTGAGGTATTAGAGCGCCTCTTGCGGCTTAAGGCAGATTACCTGCCGGCGCTTGAGTCTATTACCGAATCTCTTTTTGTTTTGGGGGATGCACGCTTGGCGCACTATTGTGCGTTACTGGAAAATACCCCTAAAGCAAAAGAACCTTTAATGGCTGCCATCCGTTTATTTATCCAGGGGGATATTGCCGCAAGTGAGGGGCAATTTAACGCCGTACTGCAAGAAAATCCCAATCGCTTAAGTGTTCATGTGGGCCTAGCGCGCCTTGCTGCGCGCAAAGGGGATCGCAAGTTAGAGAAAAACGAAGCTTTTGCAACGGTGGTTTTAGCGCAGCGCATAGGTGCCTGGGAAATTGCGCGCGAGTTTGCCACACCGGTGTTTTCTATCATGGCGGAAGATTCTGAAAAACTTAATTTTTTCCCTCGTTTTTTTGATGAACTCAACGCCGCGAAGTTAGATGGTGAAATTGAACAGCAGGCTTTAGATTATGCCGAGCTTTACTCAACCCACGCCACAACCTTAGAAAACCTTGATATGAAAAAGTTAGCGGCAGTCTATTATTTGCATGCTTACCGTTATACCGATCGGTTGGAGCAGTGGTATGATTCTTATTTAAAGCTGCACCCTAAAGAGGCTGCTGTTTTAGAGCATAAAAACAATGTGCGGCGTAAATCTTACCAAATTTTAGTGAATAAAGCATGGGTAAGCCAAAGTGTACAACGTCCAGAGGTGGCAATTAAAGACTTAGATTTAGCAATTTCACTCATGCCCGATGCAGCAACGGCGCAATTTCTTAAAGGCGCCATTCTCTATTCTATGGGAGAAAAACATTCGGAGGTTTACCCTAAAGCATTAGAAATTATCACTCAAGCATTGGCACTTGCAGAAGAAAACACGAAAAAAAATGCCCAGCAGAATCGTGTGCCAGCCAATTATTATTTTTATCATGGGATGGCGTTAGAAAAAAACGGCAATTTTGCTCAAGCGGAAGTCAGTTTCAAAAAAGCCATTGAGTTAGAGCCATATAATCCTACCTACCTAAATTATTTAGGTTACATGTATTCTCTGCGCAATGAAAAGTTAACGGAAGCCCATGACCTGTTACTTAAGGCATTAGAAGATGATCCTGAAAATGAGGCTTACCTTGATTCCTATGGTTGGATTTTATTTCGCATGGGGCAGCCCAAGGCTGCTTTGGAACAGTTAATTTTAGCACATAATTTTGCCTCTAAAAAAAATATCACTGATGCTGTGATTTTCTTTCACTTAGCGGAAGTTTATTTTGAACTGAAAGACTATTCATTAGCGCATTTTTATTATAGTAAAACACTTGAGTTTATTGATAAATCGTCTGAAAAAATTGATAGGCAATATTTAATTGATAAGCTAAAAGAGCTTGAGGTTCTTAAAAATCAATAACCAAACGGAGTAATAAATGAGTGACTTCAAAACACATTGGCAGACAAGAGCTGTCTCGGCAGAATTCAAACAAAAATTAAAAGAGCTTAACGAAAGAGCCTTTCGGGAATTTCTCGACATACCCATGGTTGAAATGCTGCAGTTTATTGAGTGGCAACTTGAAAAATTTCCGTTAGATAAATCATGGCATGATGCTTTTGATAAGATGGGGCGGGATATTCATGACATGGTAAGTGCCCGAGTCAAAGAAGCCAATCTCGCACCTGATGAAATTCTCGATGCTAAAACCATCGCGGCCTGGCGCCAGGTAGTTTCACGACCATTGGAGCTTGACGATAAAACAGTTGCCAGCATTGTCGATGCCCCGGCGGTTAAAGACTTATTTGTTACTGTAATTCATGATGCAATTATTGAATTTAACAAAAAATTTAACCCTTTCTTTGGCGGTTTAGCAGCTTTTGGGCTTGATAAGCAAATAAAAGAATTTATCGTTCCGTTTATGGGGCATATTACAGAAATTGCTAAAAATTTTATTTTAAACCCCGCCAACCGCTCTAAAATGGCTGAGTTTAACCAAATTGTCTTTGATCTCGTTATGAGCCAAAAACCTCAATTTTTCTATAACTTAAGTACTCCCGAAGGCGACGAAGCAATTATCGCTGCGCTCCACCAAGGCTTTCGTGATGAACAATTAAAAATATATCTTTTAGATATATTGCGTAAATACCGGGGGGATGTCGAGGCAAAACATGGCCAGAAAAGTTTAGCAGCTTATTTTGCCGAGTCTGGCATTACTCCCGTTCCCCCTAAAGTTAGTGATGCGGAAATTGATTATATTGCCCAAAAATTGGCTATGAGTGAAACAGCAGTTTGGTTCCTCTCAGGAGAAATTGCAGCCTATAAAAAATAATGAGACAGAAAATTTGTGAAATTCTAAACGAATCATTTGAAATACTCGTTTGTTGTGGCAAAGCCTCACAACATTCCATTAAACTCTCGCTTCTGCAAAAATTTTTTGTTTTTTTTCTGTCGGCAGTCCTCCAGTCATGTACTGCGAGAGAAACTATCCAGCAAAACCAAGCAGGCGCTAAGACAGCGCAGACTTCAGACAAGCAAGCGCAGGTTCTAAAGCAGCTGGGGGCAACCTATTCGCCATATTTGGCGTTAAGCGCCCAGTTTGTGCTCAAAGGCAAAGTTGACAAAACTGAAATTCTCTATGACGGCATTTTGACCATCAAGGGTGAGAACTTGTCAGTAGTGCTCAAAGATCCTGTATTTCGCTCGCCGTTTTTTTCTCTCAAAGTTGAAAAGGATTTTGTGACCCAAATAGATCATTTAAGAAATAAAAAAGACAAAATTCCTTTTGCTGACTATCGCTGGGTAGAGCTTTTTGGCAGAGTTTTTCCCTTTCGTTTTTTTTATCCCCTATTGAAAGGATATCCCCCTGATGAAATTTATGCTAAGAGCACCCGCTATGAAACTTTAGAAGAAGAAAAAGGACGTTTTTTATTTACGACCGAATATTTTGATGGTATTGTAAATGTAGAAAATGGTTTTATTGCCAGCCTCTATTACCGCGGCCGCTTAGATCAAGAAATTGTCGTTATGACCTTTACTGGTAATGCCAACGAAAAAAAGACGGCAGCTGCCCAACGTTATTTCCCCGAACAAATTTATATTACCCGCCCACGCAGCGAGGATTATGTGCGGCTTGATTTTAAAAAAGTTATTATAGAAAATCTATGAGCAGCTTAGCAGGTGACTTAAGTACTTTAGAGAGCCAGGCGCAGCAGTGTCGCCTTTGTAAATTAGCTACCACGCGTACTACAGTTGTTTTTGGTGAGGGAAATCCCCATGCTGAAATCATGTTCATTGGCGAGGGTCCCGGCAAAACCGAAGATTTAACTGGGCGACCTTTTGTGGGGCGTGCCGGTGAACTATTGACCCGCATTATTGAGCTGGGCATGAAAATTCCGCGCAGTGAAGTTTATATTGCCAATTTAGTAAAATGTCGCCCCACGGTAAATTTAGCTTTTGAAAAAGACCGTCCCCCTGATGCAGAAGAGTTGGCAGCATGCTCGCCCTTTTTAAAACGCCAAATAGAATTAATTAAACCTAAAGTTATTATTACATTAGGTGGCCCGGCAACTAAATATTTATTGCAAACAGAAGTAGGTATTACCCGTCTGCGGGGGCGTTGGGGCTGGTATGAGCAAATTCCTGTGATGCCGACCTACCATCCCAGCTATGTACTGCGCAATGGTGGCGAGAATAGCCCACTTAAACGTGATGTCTGGGAAGACATTAAACAGGTGCTTGCCTTTCTCGCAGGTAAAATTAAATTGCAAGGGCCTAAGCAGCAAGGGGGGATGCAAACTCATGAAACAGGTAATTTATTTTAAGAAAATGATATTTCTTTTTATTTGTTGTGTGGCTTTATCTTGCACGAAAAGTAATATCCGCAATTTAAGTAAAGATGACAAAAGCCATGATCGCAATGGCTGGTTCCTAAAAAGAGCAGCACAATTTGATATGTCACTAGCCGAAGCTGAAAAGCGCGATCTGGCCCTGTCTGAAAGCCATCCTCCTGAATATGAAGATGAAGCTATAAAAAAAGAAGCTGCTGTATTGTGGCGGGATCTATGCTCGCTGTGCCATGGTGCCAATGGAGACCCTAAAGATTCACTTATTGTTGAACCTAAACCTAAGAAGTTTGGTACGTTAGGCATGAAGATGGGTTTTACCTTTGGCGGTGACAAAATGCGATCTGGAATTTATCGGGTAATCCGCGATGGCAAGGGGGAGCGTATGCCGGCTTTTGGCAAACAACTGGCACGCGAGCAGATGTGGGCTCTGGTAAAATATATCGAGCGACTATAAGCGATACTTATTGACTCTAATTTGTGTTTTTGTGGTTGTGTTTGGTGCGCTGCGATAAAATAGTTACTTAAGTCTGGCTAAAAAGGTTTGACTCCACTGCCGGCGTGACGAAAATTTCACATGTCCAAAGAACAAAAAGTTGAATCGACCACCCATGCTCCCTGGGTCAGGGAATTTTATAAAAATACTGAAATTTTTGTCAAGCAAGGTCTCAGCGAACAGAAAGCAACAAGTCTGCTGACTCGCTACCTGCAACTTTCCGCGGCCACACCGGTACCTCGGGTGATGGAAACTTTTGAAGATGAATCTAAGCTTGACGAAGTTGGTGTCTATACCGAGCGGCGCGATGACCTGCGTGATTTCATGATGGAATTTCTGCAGCCCCTACTAAAAAATTTCACAGTAGAAGGATTAGAAAACTTAAGATATATCATCCCCTTAATGGGTAAATATCCTTTGACCATTATATCCAACCACCTGTCACATTTTGACACGGCCGCAATTTATGGTCTGCTCTATCGGCAGGGAGGCGATGCGCGCAAGCTGGCTGACAGTATGGTTTTCATTGCTGGCCGTCTGGTCTTTCTACCCGATTTTACCCGTCTGGGGGTTTATACCATCAATAGCCTGTTGGTCTGTAGTAAGCGCGATATGGTGGAGAACCCCGGTATGGCCGACATAATGACGCGCATCAATATGCGCAGTTTTCGTATGGCAAATGAATTACAAAAACAGGGTAAAGTAATTGCCATTTTTCCTGAAGGTACTCGCTCGCGCACGGGAAAATTGCTAACGTTTGTCGATACAGTGTATCACTATGTTACTAACAAAATCATTATTCCTATTTCGCTGACAGGTACGGATAAAATTTTACCAACAGAATCCTTTCTTTTTAATATTGCTACCGGTAAAATATCCATCGGTAAACCGGTTTTGGTCGGAAAACTTTCAACCGAACAGATGAAGGCTCTACCAGATACCGTGCAGAAACTCGAAATTCCCGAAACCACCAATAAAAAGCAGTTCATCATTGATAACCTCGCCTTGTTAGTTGGGCAGAACCTGCACCGCCACATGCATGGTACCTACCGCAACCTGTATTTAAGCCAAGACCTCGGTAGCAAAGAAAATATTCTCATAACTCCCCCTAAAATAGCACGTGAGAAAATCGTGGTCATTGGCCATTCGCCTTATGGTATTTCAACGGCTGCCGTTTTAGCCAACCAGCCGTTCGATATAAGTATCTACATCCCCGATGGCGAAAAAGCGACACTTTTCAATGAGTTGCGTATTGACCAGGATCACTTTCCGTTATTTAAGTTGCCTCCCAATATTACTTTTACCAACGATCCTGAAGTGGTAAAGCGAGCGACCCTGTATATTCAGGCAGCCCGCCCCTGGGAATTAGAGCAGTATTACGAAAAACTTGCGCCGCTGGTGAATGAAAATTGGCATCCAGTAATCAATGTTGTAAAAGGATTTACCGGTTCAAAGTATGGCCTGATTCTCGATGATTTAGAGCATATCTATGGTATCAATCCCGTTAGGTTTGCAGTGCTTGCAGGAGCCAACTATCCTGACCAACTGATGGAAAGAAAACCTACCGGCTTTGAATTTGCCGCCATCAATACCAGTTTGGTAAATCCCCTATCACGTTATTTCAATACCGGCTATACGTTTACTAAACCAGCACGAAATCCCTATGACATTCGCGGTATGCAGCTCGGGGGCGCGTTGAAGAATATCTATGCTCTGGGAATAGGCTTACTTGATGGTTACTATGAAAAAAACCTCGGGGGCAATAACGACAATACTCTGTTTCATTTCTCTAACCGCATCTATCACGAAATGACTAAAATTGGTACTGCTCTGGGGGGGAGGGAATCCACTTTTGCCGGCCTTTCAGGATTGACTGATCTAATGCTCAGTTGCTTTGGTCAGGATGCCAGAGACCGCCAGTACGCTCATGATTTTATTTATGATAAAGTCTCAAAAGATAAGAAATTACCCGGACTATACGGTATCGGGGCATTACCGCGGCTGATAAACCTCAGCTATGAGACCTATCCAATAGCCAAAGGCATTCATGATGTGATTATTGAAAAAAAGAATATTGAAAAAGTAATTGAAACAACCATAGAGAAGCTGGCTGTTTTAAGTAGTTAATAAAATAGCAACCTCTTCTGCGGCAAAAATGCAAGAGAAGTTCTTATTTTCAATGGCTGCAGGCACCACTGCAGGTATGGTTTTTTTCGGTGGTTGTGTTCGCGGTGGTGGTTGTCGCAGTTGCAGTTGAGCTACTGTCACCATTCTTTTTGTAGTCAGTGACATAAAAACCGCTGCCCTTGAAAATAATCCCGGCTCCCAAGCCAATCTGCTTGCTCACACTACGGCTGCCGCAGGCTGGACAGGTTAACTCCGGGGTTTCATTCATGCCGTGAAATGCTTCAAAGACACTACCACAATTAGCACATTTATAGTCATAGGTTGGCATACATCCTAAAAAATAATAAACCTATGACCTGA
>CALHRC010000012.1 GCA_938038265.1 uncultured bacterium | reverse complement strand
CAGCCTCGATAGTAGCATTGAGGGCTAGCAAGTTGGTCTGGGCAGCAATTTCTTCGATAACAGAAATTTTTTCAATGATATTGAGCATGGCGTTAATGGTGGCGGTAATGGCTTCGCCGCCTTGTTGGGCTTCCACGGCGGTTTTTTCGGCAATTTCACCGGTATGGCGGGCATTTTCGCTATTTTGGGCGATTTGCGCGCTCATTTCTTCAAGTGAGGCGCTGGTCTCTTCCAGGCCCGAGGCCTGTTGGGCAGCGTTGCTGCTGATGCTATTAGAGGTATCACCCACTTGTTTGCCCGATAAAGCAATTTTTTCAGCAATGAGGTAGATTTGCTGCCAAATGTTACGTAAGGCGGTAGTCATCCGCTGGGTCGAGTCAAGTATTTGGCGGATTTCGGCTACTTTGGCGTTGACATCTGTCATGTCCTGGCGAGTGAGATTGCCCTGGGCAACTTCAGCTAAAAAAGCACCTGCACTTTTTAATGGCTTAAATAAATTGCGTTGTAGCATTATGTGGATCACTAAAAACAACCCAATGCTGGTTAGCAAAATTAACAAGCCACTAAACACCAGCAAATTTAGTGCCCGTTGTTTCAAAATGCTTTCGGGCAAGATTACAGCTAAGGTCCAAATGGATTTTGCGTCGGTGACTAAAGGTAGGTAAAAATGTATTTTATTGTCATAAGTAGATTCATGCAGGATTGCAGTGCCATCGGTTTTTACCTTATTTTTAATTGCTAAAACAATTTCTTTTTCTGCGGCATTTATTTCACTGCCCGGTTTATCTTCAAAATTGCCTGAGGCAATAATCGTGTGACCATCCCCAATAAGTTTTAAGTAGCTCCCTTCGCCAAAAGGTTGGAATTGGCTTATCTGTTCTTGTAAGGTATCTATTGCTAAATCAATACCGACAATCCCGACAAATTTACCGCCTCTTTTGATGGGTTTTACAAAAGAGCATAAGTGCACGGTTTGGCCTTCAATGGGATATTCAAAGGGATCGCTAATAAAGCCTTGTCCGGTTTGTCGGGGCACTAAATAATAGTCACCAATGCCCGGTTTTTCATAGTCAAGTAAGGGTTCTAAAACAATCCCCCCTTTACCTCTTACCACATAGGGAATAAAGCGCCCGGTGGTATCATGGCCTGCAGCATTGCGGTATTTAGCATCTTGCCCGTCAAAGGCATTGGGTTCCCAGCCGGTGTAGATGCCTAAAAAGTTAGGATGGTTTTGCAAGATAGAGCGAAATTGCGTGATGGTTTGTGTTCGCGAGGGCAGTTGGTTGCTCTCCAGAACTGCTGCTAAAAGTGAGGCGGTTTTATAGGCAAAAAATATTTCATCTTGAATTTTAGCTTGGTAGCCAGTGACAATATCTTTTGCTTTTGATAAATAGTGTTCACGGTCTTGCTTATATAGAAACCAAACCATAAAGGCAACACCCGGCAGCAATATAAGCAAGATCCAACTTACTACAACGAGAGTAATTCTAAAGGCACTATTACGTCTAATAGACATAATCTATATATCGACCCAGTCTATAAGTTATGAAGAATCATTTTTGTAGTTTTTAATCTTCTGGGCAATCCCTTTTTGCTATGCCAGAGGCAACCTGCCATCCATGTTCTTAGAATTCTTAAGAATAGATAGGGAATTCCCCATCAAAAAAACATCCCCAAGTGACATAATGCAACAAAGCCCAATCATTGGCTGGTTTCTGGTGTTAGCCGCACAAAAACCCTTTACTGGCCAGTAAAGCGCGTTACTTTTACCCATGCGTTTGGGCTTGCGGTTTAAGCTTACCGTCATGGTACTGTTACTTATTTCTCTGGTATTGCTTTCTATTGGGCTTTACATTAGCCAACGCCAAGCTGAAGTTTTGTTAAAAAACGTCTTAGCCAGTGCGCAGCGCGAAGTACGCAGTACCACTTTTCTTTCGGCGCGTGCCATTTTGGATAACAATGATCTGGCGGTAGCTGATGCCCTGCTTAACTTAAGTGGCTTCTCTGGCTTTGTCTATGCGGCGGTTTTATCAACGAACAAAACTCCTATAACCTTTCAACAAGCCCCCGATTTTCAGGAAACAGAAGTTAAAGAACAATTAGCGCGCATCACCGAGCAAAACTGGGCCAACTTTGAGCAAGACAAAGAAGCAAAAATTTTATTAGACGAGTTTACCGATTTAGCAGGACATACTTACTACCTGTTGCTCTGCCCGCTCTTGCATCCTTTTAGCAAAGAAAAACAATTTTTAGGTTTAGTGCAATTGATTTTCTCTGACAGTTTTATTCGCCAAGTTACGCGAGAAAATCAACAGGCACTATTTTGGGCCGCATTATTTTTCTGGTTGGTTGGTATTAGTGGCGCCTTTCTTGTCGCCCATCTCATAATAAAGCCAATACGCGAACTGTCTAAAGGTGCGCAAAAGGTAGGGGATGGTGATTTGGACTACCAGGTGCCAGACCTCGGCAAAGACGAAATTGGGGCGCTGGCGCGCCAGTTTAATCTAATGACTGCCGGTCTCAGGCAGGCCCGCCAGGAAAGAGAGAGCCAGCTAATTCTCAACGAGCAGATCAAACAGGCGCAGGAAATTCAGGAAGGCATGAACCCCATGCGTTACGTGAATAACGAATTTATTCAGATGAAGGGGTTTACCAGAGCCGCTAAAGGTGTTGGGGGGGATTATTTTGATTTTCAGGTATTGCCGAATGGTCGTGTGGCGGTATTGATCTCTGATGTTTCGGGTAAATCAATTTCAGCTTCGTTAGTGATGGTGCTTATTAAAACTGTAGTTTCAACTTACCTTAAGCTTTATGACGATATCCGCCCTGATAAAGTTTTGGATACTATCAACAAAGTTATGTGTTCGCAGGCACATATTGATAAGTTTGCAACGATTCTGTTTTATACCTATGATCCCGACACCCGGGAACTGGTCTTTACGAATGGCGGCCAAGGTCCTTTATTTCTATACCGTAAGAAACATCACCTCTGCACGGTCAGTAAACTTGAAGGTCTGCCGATGGGGGTTGACGATGAAAATGACTACCGGCTGGCAAAAGTAATACTGGAACCGGGAGATCTTGTGGTTCTTTATACCGATGGAATTACCGAAGCTTGGAATCGAGCGAGAGAAGAATTTGGCTTAGCGCGCTTTCGGCAAAAAATTTTGGATTATGCCTCCCTTGATGCTAAGACTATAGTTGAAAAAATAATCCAAGACATTGACGCTTATGCGGATGGCGCCGAACAGCATGATGACATGACCTTGCTGGTTATGAAGGCGCTTTGAAAAATTTATTTTTGATGCCCGTAAAATAAAGTATAAGTAACACCAAAGTAATGGCAGGTGCTGCTGCTAAATGGGGATGGCTGAAAATATAATCTTTGTTTGCAGCAACTAAATATCCCAAACCATCACGGTGGCTACCTATAGAAAAACCGAGAAATTCTAAAGCAGATACGGTTAAAAAACTTCCCGGTAGAAAAGTAAAAAAGAGAAAAATAATATCATGCCACAAGTGGGGCATTAAGTGCAGCCGTAAACGTAGCCAAAAGTTTGCGCCAAAAACGATGGCGGCTGCCATAAATGTTTCTCGATTGTAATACTCTAAGCGAGTTTGCAGCCATTTATGGTTAACCGCCCATTCTGAAACAGCTATGGCTGCTATCATGGCTACCGCACCACCGCCCATGGTTGACTGAAAGGCTAATGCAAGTAATAAAGAGGGGATGGTGAGCAGTGCTTCAGCCAATCTCTGGAACAGGGAATACATCCCCCCTTGTTTAGCAAAAAAAACTATGGTGAGTGAGCAGATAGCAAAAAGCAGGGACAGTAGTCGGCCGCTCATTGCAATTAACGATGTTTCACCAAGGCCGGCGATTAACTGCCCGAATAGGCTTTCACCTAAAGGGCTGCAGCCCAAAATATTTTGGCTGCTTATGGCACAAAAGGCCTGTGACAAATCTTGTTTTGCTGCAGGAGCGAAAAAAGAAAACAAAATAATAAATAATGCCGGTAGAAACCAGACTAATTTTCTCATAATTCGCTACCTTCAGTGGAAAATTTAGCAAACCACACTTGCAATGCTTCACTAACAATGCTGGTAAGAAAGACAAAAAAGGCACTAAAGACTAACGTTGCAGAAATTAAATTGCTATCATATTGTAACAGAGCGTTAATTAGCAGGCTGCCAAGTCCTGGTAGGGCAAAAATTGTTTCAACAATAGCAGCGCCTGCGAGATATGATGAAAAATCCACCAGCCAGTATGAGAGAGAGGGCAGGGCGATATTCTTCATCAAGTGAACAATGTAGAGGCGCAAGCGGGATATGCCAAATGCTTTTAGGGTGCGGGCGTAGTGTTTTTTTTCTTCTCTCTCAAAAAATTCGCTTATGAAGAGGGCCAGCCGGGTGCCAGATTTCAGTGACATGGCCACGGCGGGCAACAAAAACCAGCCCGACGCACTGGCCCCGCCGGGCGGGAACAGATTGAGCCACAGCGAGAAAATCCAGATGAAACTTATGGCCAGCACAAAAACCGGTATGGCCATTACGGCATAATGGATTTTTTCCAGTAGAGTTCGAAGTGTTGGATACAGCGCAGCCAGCAGAGCAAGCAAGCTACCATAAATGAGCGAGAGTAGCGCTGTAAGTGACGAAATAATCAGTGTAATTTTTCCGGCACGCAGAAGTAGTGGCAGAATTTCTTCGTGTCTGATGGATTTACCAAACTGGAATGTGAGGTTGTTGCGCAGTGTGGTCAGGTATTGTTGCAGAAAAGATTGATTTTCTCCGGTCTCTCGCCGCAAGAGTTCAATTTCTGCTTCGCTGGCGCGCTGTCCCGCGAGTTGCAGGGCCGCTGAACCCTGGCGTGAGGTCTGCAATAGCAGTGACAGGCCGGTTAAAATTGCGGCTAGTATAATCCAGGATAGAGTACGGCGCCAAATGAATAAGAATATCCGGCTCACAGTTTTTCAAGGTTAGTGTAGCGCAGCAGAAATTTACGCGATTTATTATCTGAAAAAAAGATATGAATTTTAGCTGATTCGCCGCTGCCTTCAATACGCAATACTTTTCCGGTACCAAAATTTGGATGTTTTACCCTGTCTCCTGGCTTGAAATTCGGGTTAACCGATGAATCTGCATTTGCGGCAGCGGTGATCATGTTTTTAAATTTTTCGCCAGTAACCGGTTTTCGGCTGGGAGCTTGAAAGGTTTTCTTGTAGGTAGCCACGGGGGACGTGGCGGCGGTTGTTTCTTCCATCTTCAGCATACCGGGGGGGATTTCCCCCAGAAATACCGAAGGTCTGGTCTGCTGGTATTGCCCCCCCATCATACGACGCTTGGCTCGGGTTAATTGTAATATTCTTTTGGCCCGGGTTACCGCAACGTAAAAAAGTCTGCGCTCTTCTTCTATATCCCCATTACGTTGGGCAAGGTAATGGGGAAAAATATCTTCGTCCATCCCCGTGATAAACACAACTTCAAACTCCAGACCTTTGGCATTGTGGATGGTCATAAGGTTGACGGCCTTACCGGCGCCTTCGGGGTTCAGGTCGGCGGTAGAGGTATAAAGGCTGATATCCTGTAAGTAATCAGAAAGCAGTCCTTCGGGTCGCCGTGTCTGAAAATCAAGCATGGAGTTTTTAAGCTCAGTGATGTGCTCCAGCCGATTGGTGCCCAGTAATCGGTCCTCTTCTTCAAAGGCGGCTAGCAGTCCTGAACGGTCGAGTATATCTTCAAGCAGCAGTCCCAGATCGACCTGTTTTTTAACCCTGGCGCGCATTTCTGTAATCCAGTCATGCAGCTCTGTGAGAGCAAGCTGCGCTTTTGCCGGAATTTCGAGCGTTGCCGCCCGACCGATAATAGCAAGAAAACTATGCTCAGGATTGTCAAAGCGGGCAGCATAAATTTTTTCTAAAGATTTTTCACCAATGCCGCGCGGTGGTGTGGTAACCGCCCGAATAAAAGAAACTTCGTCAAAAGGATTATCGATAAATCTAAGATAAGCTAAAACATCCTTTACTTCTTTACGGGCAAAAAACGCAGTACCGCCGAAAACCCGATAAGGAATTTTTCGCTGCAGCAGCGCTTCTTCAAACAATCTCGATTGGGCGTTGGTGCGGTACAGCACGGCAATTTCATCATGGTGGATGGACTGGCTCAACCTGGCTATCTGTTCGGCAATGAAAATTGCCTCTGAATTATCATCGGGCAAAACGGTTAGCTTAGGAAGGCTGCCTTCGGTCAGTGACGTAAATAGGCGTTTTTCCATTCGGTTGCTGTTGTTGGCAATGACACTGTTTGCCAGGTCAAGTATTGGCTGAGTAGAGCGGTAGTTCTCTTCAAGTTTAATGACCAAGGCGTCGGGGTAATCTTGGTTAAAATTGAGAATATTCGTAACATCCGCGCCACGCCAGCCATAGATAGCCTGGTCGTCGTCGCCCACGACAAACAGGTTACGTTCGGCACCGGCAAGCAGGTTGATCAGCATATACTGGGCGTAGTTAGTGTCTTGGTATTCATCTACCAGAAAATAGCGGTACCGATTGCGGTATTTTTCCAGCGCTTCAGGTACGGATTGCAGCACTCTGACAGGCTGGTAGAGCAGGTCAGCAAAATCCATCGCGATGGATTGCTTCTTTTGTTGCTCATAAAGGTGATAGGCCTCTTGCATTATTTCGCCATATTCATACTGGTCGAGATCAACTTCATCGGCAAGTTCATCCGGCGAAATGAGAGAATCTTTGAAAGACGAAAAAGTCTGCGCAAAATAGCGCACCTGGGTTTTATTTAGATTTAAATTGAATTTTGAAGTGAGGATGGTCTGTATTACGCTTTGCTGGTCAGCTTCATCCCAAATGGTGAAAGAGGCCGGCATTTCAAGGTACTGTGCCAGTTGCCGTAAAAGGTAAAGACCGAACGAATGATATGTGCGGATCAGGCAATCAGCTGCAACTGGCCCGACAATATCAATAGTGCGTTGCTGCATTTCTTGAGCGGCTTTATTGGTAAAGGTAACTGCAACAATGCGCCATGGTTTTACGCCATCCACATGAATTAAATAACCGATACGGTGAACAATGGTTCTGGTCTTTCCCGACCCCGCACCCGCTAAAGCCAACACAGGACCTTGAGTATGGCGCACTGCATCTGCCTGTGGACCGTTAAGATTTTTTGTCAGTTCATCCGCCCAGTTCATAACAGTACATCCGCAATAATACCTATCATCAAAAGCATCATGTAAAGCAATGATACCAGAAATGCTCTGCGGTAACGCTCGCTATAATGCACACAACGTATAGTCTCAATTAGGTAATATATTCCCGCTGCAATTGCTGTCACAAAGTAAATTTTCCCATAACCGCCCAAATAAACAATTCCTAACGAAACAGGTAACAGACTGGCGCCATAGAGATAAATATAGAGCTTGGTGTAACGATCGCCGAAAACCACCGGCAAGACCGGCACTTTGGCAGCGGCATATTCATTTTTTATTTTCAGAGCCAGCGCCCAGAAATGCGCCGGCTGCCAGAGAATCATAAACAGAAAAAGTAACCAGATATCGGCGGCGAATCGATTGCTGACCGCATAAGCGCCAATTAAAATGGGCAATGCTCCGGGTATGCCGCCTAAGACTACGCCAAAGGGCGAGCGCCGCTTAAGAAATAACGTGTACCAGATTACATAAGTAAAGAAAGCAGCAAAGGTGAGCGCCACTACCAGCCAGTTTAATTTTATGGCTGCTAAGGCCAGTGAAAAGCAGAGCATTAAGGATGAAACCATCCACAATGTGCTTCTGCCCCAAATTTCAATGGAACGATTTCGCCGACCAGTACGATCCATTGTGGTGTCGATTTCCTGGTCGAGTAGATTATTGATTATCGCTGAAGCCGAACCGGCGAGGCCTAAAATTAGCATGGTCCAGAGTAAAGTGTCACCTGCCGGCTGTTCGCGGCGGGCCATTACCATGCCTGTGTAGCCGGTGAGCGCCACAGCGACAATGATTCTTATTTTGGCAAGAATCAGAAAGGCTCTAAGATACTCTGAAAATGAGGCCACGATGCAGAAACGAGTCTCACGTCAGCGAGAAAAGCAAAATAAGGGGTGCAAATTCTAAAATGCAGAGAGACATAAGTGCCTAACAAATCCCTACCGATGGGGCTAACTTCAACAGTAGTAGCGCGGCAGCGCACCTACTTCAAGTTCAGGAATTCTAAGAACACATGGGGAATTCCCCATCAAGAAACCATCCCCCAGGCAAGTTTTTAGTAACTAAAAAAGCTGTGGGGGCTTGTTCGTTACCCCTTCGTGGGTTGCTTGGGTGGTTACTTGCAGGCCCGGCCTTATTTACAGTTGACCGGCTGACCTCTGCTTCAATTCTGCATGATAGGGGATCGTTCTTAGGGGCAGCTCTTAAGAGAGCGTGGAGAATTTATCCAACAACCAGCTATGAAAAAAAGAATACTTATTACCGGCGGGGCGGGGTTTCTTGGTTCCCACCTCTGCGAACGTCTTTTGGCAGCCGGCCATGAGGTTATCTGCCTCGACAACTTTTTTACCGGAGCCAAAGAAAATATTGTGCACTTGCTATCCAACCCTTACTTTGAGTTGTTGCGCCACGATGTCACCCTCCCCCTGTATGTTGAGGTAGATGAAATTTACAATTTAGCTTGCCCGGCCTCGCCCATTCACTACCAATTCGACCCGGTACAGACTACCAAAACCAGCGTGATGGGCGCCATCAATATGTTGGGATTAGCTAAGCGTACCAAAGCGAAAATTTTACAGGCCAGTACCAGCGAAGTCTATGGGGATCCCGAAATTCACCCACAGCCTGAAAGTTACCGGGGGGCGGTTAATCCCATTGGCATTCGGGCCTGCTATGATGAAGGCAAGCGCTGTGCAGAGACCTTGTTTTTTGATTATTACCGGCAGCATCGGGTGAATATTAAAGTAGTGCGGATTTTCAATACCTATGGGCCGCGCATGCACCCAAATGATGGGCGGGTAGTGAGTAATTTTATTGTGCAGGCCTTAAAGGGCGAGGATATAACCATTTACGGTGACGGTAAACAGACGCGCAGTTTTTGTTATGTGGATGATCTTATAGAAGGTATCATTAAAATGATGGATTCCCGCGATGGCTTTACCGGTCCTGTTAACTTGGGCAACCCGGGTGAGTTTACGATTTTAGAGTTAGCTCACAAAATTCTGGCCTTAACAGGCAGTAAAAGCAAACTCGTCTTTAAGCCATTGCCGCAAGATGACCCCCTGCAGCGCCAGCCGGTGATTGACTTAGCCCGACAAGAATTACAGTGGGAGCCGCAAATTTCTTTAGAAGAGGGCCTGCAAAAAACCATTGCTTATTTTCGGAGTATTTTATGAAAATTTCAGGATTTAGTTTTGTCAAAAACGCCAGCAAACTCTATTTGCCCATCAAAGCCTCTATTGAAAGTGTATTGCCTTTAGTGGATGAATTTGTCATTGCTGTGGGCGACAATGACCCCGACGACAATACCCGCGAGATCATTGAAAGCATTGGCTCCAACAAAATAAAAATTATCGATACCGTGTGGGATTACAACAAATACCCCAGGGGTACCGAATTTGCTCACCAAACCGATATTGCCAAAGAGGCTTGCCATGGCGACTGGCTGTTTTATATCCAAGGGGATGAAGTAATTCATGAAAAAGATCACGACACCATTTACCGCCGCTGTGAGCAACTTTTACCTAATAAAAAAGTAGAAGCGTTGTTTTTCAAATGGCTGCATTTTTATGGCGACTATCAGCACTACCAAATTTCCCATGGGTGGTATAAAAACGAAATTAGAATCATCCGCAATGACCCCGACATCCACTCTTGGCGGGATGCCCAATCTTTTCGCCGCATACCTAACTTTGACGGCGTGAATTATCGCCAAGAAAAAAATACCTACAAGCTGCATGCTGCCCCTGTTGGTGCTTACATTTACCACTATGGTTGGGTGCGGCCGCTGAAATACCAGATGCGCAAAAAAGAAGAGCGTAAAGCAAATTATCATAAAAAAGAAGTGGGGGATTTTACCTATGGCCCTCTTGGGTACTTAAAAAAATTTGACGGTACCCACCCCAAATGGATGAAAGAGTGGCTCGATAAGTTTGACTGGGGGGGGGATCTCAACTACAGCCGCACCATCCACCCCCATGAAAAAGATATTAAACACTGCCGTCTTAAATACCGCTTGCTGACATGTATTGAGCAGAATATCCTCGGCGGGCGGGGCATTGCTGAAGGCGAAAATTTTATCCGGCTAAAGGTTTAAAAATAAAATCCACCCCCTGCTGCCCAACAAAGCCTCTTTCATGGTAATAAGACATTCTTAAGCACGAAATTGATGGCAATACCGCTTTTTTGAGCGATAGTCCAACTAATTATAGAGTTAAGCAATCCTGTGGTGGATGGAGCGCCCCCAAGGTTTCTACCCATGCATGTTGGGTACCTGGTTCAGCTATGCACTTCTCTGCCTGCCATAATGAATCATACAAGCTGACTTTAGAACCCCCTGATTCGCCCCCAAGTATTTATACAGTGTATAATATAGTGGAAAAGATTGACGGCAGGGCACTATATACCTGAACCTGCTCTGGCGGCAGTTTGACCCCA
>CALHRC010000011.1 GCA_938038265.1 uncultured bacterium | reverse complement strand
AACCACCGGAGAGTACCTCCCGGTACAGGTGGAATCGCTTGGGAACGCCGCCGCCGGGCCAACTGTGGCGGTGGGACTCTTTGGTTGGTCCCCCCTTTACCATTGGGCGTAGCGTAGTGTTCATGTGGCAGTCCACGCAGTTTTTTTGTCCGGCATGGGGGCCCTGGCGTAGCTCACTGCCGGTCTGAAAAGAACACAGCAGGGAATCATGCAGAGTATAGGTCACATTGTGGCAGCTTTCACAGCGGTTGATCAGGAATTCCCTATCTACTTTAACAGGGTGGGGGGATATCCCGCCGGTACCGGGGCCAATGACTACGGTATTACCATCCTGGTCGGCGCGCAGGTGGCAGACCCCGCAGGTAATCGCTTCTTTCTGTAATTCAGGGTCAAAGTAGGGGTTTGGAACTTCTACGGGGCGCATGAAGTCGCCGTTCCATACCGAAGAGACCAGTTTTTCGCGCTGGTTTGACAGCGGTATATGGCAATTGAGACACAGCCAGCGGGGGGATGACTCTTTGGTAATCTCGGCCTGAAATTGCAGGTCATCTAAGGCCCAGGCATGGGTGCTGCTCTGCCAATCCCGGTAATGTTCGACATGACAGGTGCCACAATCAGCTGCCTTTAAGCCCGGACTGCCGGTTAATGGCTTGAGGTTTTCAATGGTATAGGCCCAAGACTGGCCGGGAAATACTTGGCTAAGTGGCACTTGTCGGTCGCCACAGCTGACAAGAGCGGGAATAAACAGCGCAGCGGCAACCGTGCTTCGGGTCATCAAGGGATGGAAACAGGATATTGGTCGGCCGGTAAAGCAGTCCATTCCCACATGGAGCCGGCATAATTGCGGGCGTTATAGCCGTAATGGCGCAGGGCGGCGGTTACCCAAGCCGATCTGACGCCCCCGGTGCAGTAGGCTATGAGGGGCATTTTTTTATTGATTCCTCTACTTGCCAGTAAGGTCTCGACTTTTCTGCGGGACAGTAAGCGCCCCTGGCTGTCGGTTAGCTCTTTAAAATACAGGTGGATGGCTCCCGGCAGGTGGCCGCCCCGCTGTTCACCATAAGGAGTTTCGCCGCGGTATTCTCGTTTTTCTCGGGTATCAAGTAACATTAGCGCGCGATTATGGCTCAGGCTCTGGTGGATTTCTTGGGTCTCTGCCAGGTATTGCGGGTTCAGTTGGGCAGTGAAATCCCCCTTGGTTTGATTTGGCTGGTTGGTCAGTTTAAGACCGGCTTTTTGCAAGGCCTGCAGGCCGCCGTTGGCGATATAGGCATCGTTTTTGCCATAAGAACGCAGCGCCCAGGCGATACGTCCCTCTTCACCCCAGCCGTTAATGGCGTCGCCGATGACTAAGACAGGCTTATGCTGGCGTACTCCCCAGGACTGCAGAATACGGGTGGCCTTGGCAGTGTCGGTCAGCAGCCGGCCATCGCTGTTTGGGTTTGCTGCCAGTTTTTCCCAGGGGGCATGGGCGCTATGGGCTAGGTGACCGTTCCGGAATTCCTGAACAGGGCGGGTGTCGAGTAGGGTAAAGTGGCCTTGTGGGATGCGGAAGGCTGCCTGTCGGGCGTCATAGAACCAGCTTTCGCGGGCTGTCAGACCCAGAAACGGCAGATAAACCAGTATTAACAGAAAAATTTTCACAGAGAACCTTGGCAGAGATTTTTTAGGGCTAAAGGTATAATACACTAAAGATATAATACACAGGGGTGGATGGTTCGCCCATGATTTTGGCTAGTTTCCTGGTGGGGAAAAACCTACCTTAACAGTATTGGCCCGGGGGGAGCCGAAAACGCCGTAGGCGGTTGAGGCGCGGGGGGCCGGAGGCTCTCCCCCGCAAATACTCCAGCAGCATTATGCATGGCACATGATTAAACATAAGGTCAGAATTGCTGAAAGTTTGTCATAATTTTTTGCCAAACATGCGACAATTTGTTATGTTACTTGTACAGAGTAAAGGAGTGATTATGACAAACATGGAATTAGAGGATGGCGGGCTCGAGGCTCAATTGAATCTGCTCTATGCTGATCGTGAGAGACTTGAGTCTGAGCTAGGGACCAGCGATCCCGACGAATTAGTTGAAATGGTGCGCAGTTTGGAGGCGCAATTGCAGGATCTGTACCGAGAAAAAGAAAGTGCGGCAGACAATCGTCTTGAGGTACAGATTGAAGGCAATAAAGTGATTATTTACGGACCTGATTCAATACAGATTCGTAAGAAAAAAATTGATTAAGGAGACCAACATGGATATAATTGACAGAGTAAGAGAAAAAGCGGCGGCTTTGGCCTCACGTAGTTTTGCCAGCCCTGAGCTGCTCAGTAAGTTGGCGACCATGAGCCGTGCCCAGTTAGATGCCCTTGATTTTGGGGTAGTGAAAGTGGATAACACCGGCAAAATTGAATTATACAACCGCTATGAATCGGAACTAGCGTCCATTGAGCCATCTAAAGCTGAGGGAAAAAATTTCTTTAAAGAGATTGCTCCCTGCACCAACAACAGTTTGTTTTATGGCACATTTAAAGACTGTCTGGCGAAAGGAGAGATGAACCATTTGTTCGTCTACACCTTTACTTATAAGATGCGTCCCACGAATGTAAACGTACACCTATACCGGGATAAAGCTTCGGGGAAGAATTTTATTTTAGTGCAGAAACGCTGAGGTGAGCTTGCTGGCAAAACGTCTTACAGCAGCGGTCAAAGGTCAGGCCGAGCCTCTCTTTATTTTTGAAGAGCAGGTAATTCCGGCGGCCTCTCTTTACATGACTGTCCGTGTTTGGGAAGACGCTTTTCGCCAGGCCGGGTTGCAAGCCGGAGAGCGTCTCGTTGTGCGTGCTGTTCCCTCTGTTGCGTATGTGGCTGTTCTGTTGGCTGCATTGCGTCAGGGCTATGTTTTTTGTCCATTGAGGGAGCAGGCCTCTTGGGATGAAGCGGCGCGGTATCGACCCCGTCTCATTTTATTACTCGATGAAGCAGAGATCGATAACGCTGGTCTGCCGCGGCGGGAACTGAATTTGTTGCCAGTAAGCGATAAGTTTGCGCCCACGCCGGGCGTTGCTATGATTCTGGCAACTAGCGGCAGCAGTGGTGCACCGAAATTAGTCGCTCTTTCGGCAGACAATATTCTGTCCGTTCTGGAGTCGCACCTGCCGCTGCTTGATCTGGCAGGCAAACACGTGCTCTCGGTTTTGCCTTGGCATCATGCGTTTGGCCTGATACTTGAATTACTTGGCGGCATTCTAGGTAAGGTTGCCATGTTCGTGCGTCCTCCCGAAGGGGGGCGTGACGTGGCAGCTGCTCTGCGGCTGGGTATAGATTATTCCTGCAATGCGTTGTTTGCGGTACCTCTTTTCCTCGAACGTTTGTTTGAGCAAGAAAGCGGCAGCGATTTTGTTGCCCGAATAGGTACCGGAATTGTCGGGGGAGCTCCCGTTTCGCGTTGCCTTTCGGAAAAATTAGCTGGCAGTAAGCTACGCATTGGTTATGGCCAGACTGAGGCTGCGCCGGGGATCACTCTGGGGCGGCCGGGTTTTTTTGCCCCCGGCTATGTCGGCGAAGCTGTCGGTTGCGAGATCCGCCTGAAAAAGAATCGTCTGCAGTTTCGTGGCAGAAATGCCTGTGTCGGTATTTTCCATGAAGGGGGGATGTATTGTCTGCCTGGGAACAGCTGGCGGGATACGGGTGATATTTTTACTATCCATGAGCATGGCCTGCTTTACCTCGGCAGGATGGATGGCATGATCAAACTGCCTAATGGGCGTAAATTCAATGCGGCGTTAGCTGAAGCAATAGTGCGGGAACGATTTCCCGAAATCGAAAATATGCTGCTGTGGCCAAAGCAGGGTAAGGGTTTAATAGCCCTGTACTCAGTCTCAAGGGATAAAAAAATCGATGAAGTTCATCTCAGGCATACCCTTGCGGAAATTGTGCCGGTAGAGGTAAGGCTTATCCTGTGCTCTGCTGAAATATTCCGGCGCGATCCCAAAGGTGGTCTTTTGCGCTGGCAGACCTGGCTGGAATTTCAAAAAGTACAGCATGTGCTTTGAAGAAATGGAAGTTGGCTTAGGGGTTGAAATTACCCTGCCTGAATTGGAAAAGGCTGCCTATGCTCCTTGCGTTATAGTCATTTTTTCGCCGCAGACAGATTTGGCGTTAGCCCAGTCCCATG
>CALHRC010000010.1 GCA_938038265.1 uncultured bacterium | reverse complement strand
AAATACAGCCATCCACCATGGGGGCGTCCAGGGGCATTTTCCCTACAGTTGAACTACTGTTTTGGCCTAAAAAGCCCTTAAAAACATCGCTGCTACCTATTCTACCTACACAAAACCAACCTCCCGGACATAACCCTCTATCAAGAAGGCAGATCAAAATTGCTCTAACTACCTAAATATGGAATAGGTGCGCGCCAATAGACCTCGGCGGGTTTTCGAAAATTCAATCGTTTGCTCGGCCGTTATTGCGTAGTCTCTCTGCCTCTTAATTTTAGGTTGAGTCTGGCTGCTAACAAATAACGCAAATGCCTTGCCACAAAAGCTACTATTGGTCCGGTGCCGATTTTTCTCCCGACCAAATCGACTTCCTAAGTAGCCAGGCTTTCGTCGCCTCAAAGCCTCGGCCAGTAAATCATAAAGCTACAAAAACATTTTTATTTTCAGCCCCAAAACGCACTTGGCGCTTATATGGTTTTCCTTTGCGGCAGGCACAGGCGATAAAAATCGGCTGTGCCGGATTTTTTTCTGATATAGTAGTAGCTCGCCAGCGTGCAGACACCGTTGAAGCTTCAAAGCGCATGCGGCCTGCTCGACTGAGTCGCCATCTTCAATACAGGATAGAAACCCGCAGCAGTCATGCCCCTGGCCGGCCGTTTTGGGTCACCTTTGAAGTAGCGAAAATTGCGCTTTAAGCGCTGGTAGATCTCTTAAGTAATTATATTTGCCCGTCCTTTTAAGTTTAGTTTTTTGCTTAAAACTACTTAAGAGGCTTTACACTTATTTTAAGTAACCCTAAGTATAACATCCCCAGACTGGATACCTGGGCTCGTAATTTTCTTTTCAACCAAACTCACCACTACAGATTGCCCACCGATACAAGGATCCGTAATGAAAAAATTTACCCCCACTTTTTTCTCCGTTATCATCATTGTCTGGGCTCTGGATTTTGCCTCCAAGCAATGGGCTTTAGGGGCGTTAGAAGCCGCCGGGTACGTTCCCGTTCTAGGCTCTCTACTGGGCTGGGAGCTTACCTACAATACCGGCGGCGTATTTGGCATCTTTCAAGGCAATGCCATGATCTTCCAGGTCATCACCGGCTTAGCAATCGTTTTTCTCCTTCTCTTTTATGCTCGTGGCGTCAGCGCAGAAGAAAATACCCGCCTGTTCCAGTTGGCCATGTCTTTTGTTTTAGGCGGCGCCCTGGGTAATTTTACCGACCGTTTTTACAAACAAGGTGTCGTGGACTTCATCAACATGGGTATCGGCAGCCATCGCTGGCCAACCTATAACGTTGCTGATGCGTTCATTTCTGTGGGGGCCATCCTACTGCTGGTTTCCTTTATTCTTTTTGAAAAGAAACAACGCCGGGCAACCAAGAAGCAAAGCAGCGAAAAAACTGAGGCCCCTCGATCTGGCAACTGAATTTACCGTAACCCTACCCGCAGGCAAGAGACTAGACAGCGCTTTAGCAGAAGCCCTGGCAGAGCATATCTCCCGTAGTCGGGTACAAAAACTCATCGAGCAGGGTTTTGTTAAGGTGGATGGAGTTGTCCAGAAGAAGCCCTCTTTCAAGAGCAAACAAAACGCCGAGGTTGTCTTATCTCTGCCCAAGGCACAAAATACCGAATTAGCCCCTGCGCCAGAAATTGGTCTGGATATCATCTACCAAGATAGTTATCTCGCCGTAATCAACAAACCCCCGGGAATAACCGTCCATCCTGGCATCGGTACCACATCTAATACGTTAGTGCATGCCCTGCTCGCCCACTTTCCCGAACTGCCCGACGATGCCGGCAGCGACCGTCCCGGGATTGTCCACCGCCTTGACCGGGACACCCGCGGTCTGCTCTTAATCGCCAAAACTTCAGAGAGCCACCGCCGTCTCGCAGCTCTATTTCAAAACCGAAAGATACGCAAGATCTACCATGCGTTGGTCTGGGGCAATCCGGGACCGGCCCGTCGCCTGGCTGGCTATATCCGCCGGCACCCCAAAGAACGTCGCCTAATGCAATTTTCACCAGTGGCAACCGAAAACTCTCGCCAAGCCTCACTTTTCATGAAACCATTGAAAACTAAAGAGCCGGTTACGTTAATAGAAATTGAACTTGAAACCGGTCGCACCCACCAGATCAGAGCGACATTCGCTGCCTTAGGCTGTCCCGTAACCGGCGATACACTTTATGGCGATATGGACAAACTCTGCCGCCGTTTCAAAATTGGTAAAGCACGGCGCGCTGCGCTGGAAGTCCAAGGCCTCTGCCTACAGGCCAGCCAGCTCGAATTTGATCACCCATTTACAGGTGATAACATGAAATTTACGCTGCCCATTCCCGAAAGTTGGTACCCTGAAAAGATTTTCCTATAAAAAGCCGTTTTCTGCAGAGCTTACTTTTTTGTACTTAAGTAGCGATGTACTGCATTGGCGGCTTTGCGTCCTTCAGCGATAGCCCAGACAATCAGAGACTGGCCACGGCGCATATCACCAGCAACAAATACCTTCTCAATATTGGTACGATGGCAACCCGGCTCATCGCCATAGGCAGCCTTAACATTCCCTCGGCTATCAAATTCCAAACCCATTTCAGCAAACTGCTGCAACATACCTTCTTTTACAGGATGGAGAAATCCCATAGCCAGTAACACCAAATCTGCTTTTAAAGTAAATTCGCTGCCGGGTATATTTTCAAATTTACCGTCTTTCAGCTCTACCTTGACGCACTGCAAGGCACCAACTTCCCCTTTGCCATTATCTTGAAAGGCTAACGTATTGACACTCCACATCCGCTCGCAACCTTCTTCGTGGCTTGATGAAGTTCTCAGCTTCATTGGCCAATAGGGCCATGGAGTAGATGGGGATCTCTCTTTCGGAGGCATGGGGAATATTTCTAACTGTGTTACAGAAGCGGCGCCATGCCGGTTCGCTGTACCAACACAGTCAGAGCCGGTATCGCCACCGCCAATCACAACCACATGCTTACCGGCGGCACTAATAAAATCAACGACATTATCGCCGGCAACTTTCTTATTATTGCGCACGAGAAAACTCATTGCAAAATGAATGCCTTTCAAATCCCGGCCTGGTATCGGTAAATCACGCGGCTGCTCGGCGCCGCCGGCTAACACAATAGCGTCAAATTTAGCATAGAGTTCTTCCACTGAAACATTGACTCCGACATGAACACCGACATGGAAGGTGACTCCCTCGGCTTTCATCTGTTCAATACGGCGATCAATATGGAATTTTTCCATCTTGAAATCGGGAATGCCATAACGTAGCAGACCACCAATGCGGTCATTTTTCTCATAAACAGTAACTTTGTGCCCCATGCGGGCTAATTGCTGCGCCGCCGCTAAGCCTGCCGGCCCGGAACCAACCACTGCCACGGTTTTACCGCTCAATTCCCGGGGTGGCCGCGGTTTGACCCAACCATTTTCAAAACCCTTATCAATGATAAAACGCTCAATCCCTTTAATAGAAACTGGCGGCTCATTGATGCCAAGCACACAGGCGCCTTCACAGGGCGCCGGACACAGGCGACCGGTAAATTCAGGAAAATTATTAGTTGAATGTAGGTTTTCAAGAGCTTCTTCGTAATGCCCCCGATAGACCAGATCGTTCCATTCGGGGATTAAGTTATCTACAGGACAACCGGTATCGCCGTGACAGAAAGGAATACCGCAATCCATGCAGCGGGCAGCTTGTATCTTAGCCCGGTCATCCTCATACGTTATTTCAAACTCGCGGTAGTTTTTGATTCTTTCAGCAGGGGGGATGGCCGCCATACCTTCCCGCGGGTATTCTTTGAATCCGGTTGGTTTACCCATAATAATCCACTCCTTACATCAACCTGCCGCTGCGAGTCTAACCTGCTCTTCTTCGGCTAACTTTGCCAGTGCTTTTTTATATTCGCCAGGAATTACTTTCACGAAATTTTTCAGTTCTGTCTTCCAGTTTTCAAGAATATAGGATGCCCGCTTAGAGGCAGTAAATTCCAGGTGGCGACGGATCATTTCCTGAAGCTCCACAATTTCTGCCTCATCACGCAATTCTTCAAGATCCACCATCTCGGTATTGACAAAGGTATTGAATTTCTTGTCGGGATCCCACACATAAGCAATCCCACCAGACATTCCCGCCGCAAAATTTCTGCCCGTTTTACCTAAGACCACCACACGACCACCGGTCATGTATTCACAGCCATGGTCGCCAACACCTTCAATTACCGCTAAAGCGCCGGAGTTGCGTACAGCAAACCTCTCTCCCGCAAGTCCGTTAAAGTAGGCTTCGCCGGATGTAGCGCCGTAGAGGCAGGTATTGCCAATGATGATATTCTTGGCCGGGTCAAAGGTTACACTTTCAGGTACTCTGATGACAAGGCGCCCGCCCGAAAGACCTTTGCCAGCATAGTCATTAGCCCAGCCTGTCAGACGCAGGTCAATTCCCTTGGCTAAGAAAACGCCAAAGCTTTGCCCGGCAGTTCCGGTAAGGTTTATGCGGATGGTACTATCCGGCAACCCTTCATCGCCATAACGCCTGGCAACCTCACCAGAGAGCATCGCACCTACAGTGCGATCGGTATTGCGCACGGGCAGGTCAATGGTCACTGGAATTTTCTGCTCCAGAGCCGGTTTGGCTGCAGCAATTAGTTGATTATCCAGCTGGTTTTCAAGACCATGGTTTTGCTCGCGCATTTTGTATAAACCGGTATCATACAGCGGGGTTGGCTTAACCAAAATTTTATCGAGCACAATGGAACGAGCTTTCTTATGGTCTTGGGGTCTGATAGGAGTGATGCGATCCACCTGACCAATCATTTCTTCAAACCTGCGAAAACCTAATTTTGACATATACTCACGCACTTCTTGTGCGATATAGAACATGAAATTCACTACATATTCAGGTTTACCGGTAAATTTTTTTCTCAGCTCAGGATCCTGTGTGGCCACTCCTACGGGGCAAGTATTGAGATGACACTTGCGCATCATAACACAACCTAACGTAACGAGCGGCGCAGTAGAAAAGCCGAACTCCTCAGCACCTAACAGCGCGGCAATTACCACATCGCGACCGGTTTTTATCTGGCCATCAGCTTGCAAAAAAACCCGATCACGCAAGCCATTGAGCACCAGCGTCTGGTGGGTTTCCGACAGACCCAGCTCCCAGGGAGTGCCCGCATATTGGATTGAGCTTACCGGAGATGCGCCGGTTCCGCCATCATGGCCACTGATCAGAATGTGGTCAGCATGCGCCTTGGCCACACCAGCAGCCACAGTGCCAACACCCACTTCGGAAACTAATTTCACGCTGATTCGCGCCCTGGGGTTGATATTTTTCAAGTCAAAGATCAATTGTTTGAGATCTTCAATGGAATAAATGTCATGATGCGGTGGTGGACTGATCAGTGTTACCCCCGGGGTAGAGTGTCGCACGGCAGCAATCACTTTATCGACTTTAAAGCCCGGCAGCTGCCCGCCCTCTCCCGGCTTGGCCCCCTGCGCCATTTTAATCTGCAGCTCATCCGCGTTGACCAGATAATTTGCTGTTACCCCAAAACGCCCTGAAGCCACCTGCTTAATGGCCGAACGCAAGCTGTCACCGTTAGGCAGGGTTACGAAACGATCAGAGGATTCACCACCCTCGCCGGTATTAGACTTACCGCCAATACGGTTCATGGCAATCGCCAGGGAAGTATGTGCTTCCCAGCTGATAGAACCAAAACTCATCGCTCCCGTCGCAAAACGTTTTACGATTTCCTTTGCTGGCTCCACCTCATCTAAGGGAACGGGTTGGCTGGCATAATTAAGCTCAAATAATGAGCGGAGGGTTACCCTTTCTTTGCTTTGGTCATCGATGGCATTAGTATATTCTTTGAAAGTTTTATAGTCAGCATTTTTAGTAGAAAGCTGTAATTTCGCAATGGATGTCGGTGTCCATAGGTGGGCCTCACCATCCACCCGATAATGGTAAAGACCGCCTGGTTTCAGCGTCGTACGCTCCGTAAAAGCCCGCCGGTGGCGCTCAACAGTTTCTTCCGCAAGCATCTCAAGGCTTAAACCTTCAATACGGGTCGGCGTTCCAGTGAAATAATTTTGCACAATCTCACTATCAAGCCCCACTACCTCAAAAATCTGTGCCCCACAATATGACTGCAGGGTACTGATGCCCATTTTCGAAAAAATCTTAAAGAGCCCTTTGGCAATTGCTTTGCGGTAATTTTTCTCGACGGTCTTAAGATCCTTTGCTTCAGGCAAAAATCCTTGGTAGAACATATCGCTTAAGGTTTCATATGCCAAATAGGGATTGATCGCATTGGCCCCATAACCGAGCAGCAAGGCGAAATGGTGCACCTCGCGTGGCTCGCCGCTTTCCAATACAATACCAGTTTTAGTACGCAGGCCGCTGCGGATCAGGTAATGATGTACACCGGATACGGCCAACAAACTCGGAATTGCCGCATGATTTTGATCCGTGCCCCGATCCGAAAGAATAAGCAAATTCACGCCGCCCCGCACCGCATCCGCTGCTTCCTGGCAGATTTGGTCGAGTCGGTTGCGCATATTATGCTTATCAGATGGGTCGAACAGCAGAGAAAATGTCTTGGCCTGAAAAATTCCCTGGGAAATAGTGCGGATCTTTTCTAATTCCTTGTTACTCAGCACAGGATGCGGCAATTCTATGCGCCGGGCATGCTGTGGGGTTTCATCAAGCAGGTTCTGTTCAGGACCAATATACGTGGTTAGCTCCATCACCAACTCTTCACGTATCGCGTCAATCGGCGGGTTCGTCACCTGGGCAAAAAGCTGCTTAAAATAACGGAACAGTAATTGCGGCTTGCGGGAGAGAATCGCCAACGAGGCATCCGTACCCATCGAGCCGACAGCTTCTTCACCAATGATAGCCATAGGCCGCAGAATCACCGTAAGGTCTTCACGAGTATAACCGAAAATCCTCTGCCGCTCAAATATCGTATCGTGGTTCGGTTCATGCACAAATTCAGGATCAGGCAGATCGTCAATGCGCAGCATGTTTTCTTCTACCCACTTGCGGTAAGGCTTGCGGGTAGTGATTTGTCTTTTAATTTCTTCGTCGTCAATAATGCGCCCTTGCTGCAAATCAATTAAAAACATTTTACCGGGCTCAAGTTTGCCGCTAATTTCAATTGACTCAGGGGGGATATCCAGCACCCCAGCTTCTGAAGCCATCAGACAGAGACCATCTTTTGTGATAATATAGCGTGCTGGACGCAGACCATTGCGGTCTAAGGTCGCGCCAATCACTGAACCATCGGTAAAAGCAACCGCAGCCGGGCCATCCCACGGCTCCATCATGGTGGCATGGTACTCATAAAAACCCTTGCGGTCAGCGTCCATCAGCGGATTTTTTGACCACGCCTCTGGAATCATCATCATAATCGCATGCGGCAGCGAGCGGCCACTCATCACCAGCAATTCCAGCACGGTATCAAATGTCGCCGAATCACTCTGCCCTTCCATCACAACCGGCAACATTCGTTTGAGATCTTTGCCATAGTAGGGAGATTCCATTACGGCTTCGCGTGTTTTCATCCAGTTGATATTACCACGCAGGGTATTGATTTCGCCATTATGCGCGATCATCCGAAAAGGGTGCGCTAAATCCCAAGTGGGAAAGGTATTTGTCGAAAAACGCATGTGGATCAGCGCCAGAGCCGACTTCATTTCAGGATGCAATAAGTCTTTATAGAAGGCCGGCAACTGGGCGGCTAATAACATACCTTTGTAGATAATGACCCTACTGGAAAATGACGGCACATAGTACTTGCTGCGATCCAGCTTTAATTCTGCCCTAACCCGGTGGTCAATCACGCGACGGATAAGGTATAACTTTCTTTCAAAATCATCCTGCGTTTTGATGTCAGTTGAGGCGGCAATAAAACTCTGACGGATATATGGCAGGGTAGCCCGCGCACCTTTACCTGGCACTGAAGTATCGACAGGAACATCCCGCCAGCCAAGAAATTCTTGCCCCTCATCGAGAATAATTTTTTCAATGATGTTTTCTACGGATTTGCGCACAACAGCATCTTGTGGCAAAAAATGAAAACCAACTCCATAGCGACCCGCTGGCGGCAGAGTCATCCCCAACGGGGCGCTTACTGCCCGAAAAAACTCATCCGGCATCTGGATCAGAATACCTGCGCCATCCCCTGTCTGGGGATCAGCGCCTACCGCGCCCCGGTGTTCTAAATTTACGAGAACCT
>CALHRC010000009.1 GCA_938038265.1 uncultured bacterium | reverse complement strand
GCTTCTGCTAGGTAAAAAACCTGGAATAGTCACTCCCAAGGATTACAAAGCCTCTTGCTGGATTTGACAATTATGTCACATTAAGATTGACAAAATATGCCAAGTTTGTTATGTTTCTAGTTGAGTGAAAGATAAAGTACGGATGCAGTTTCTCGGGGCTACCGGTTTTGTGACTGGCTCGAGAACCCTACTGGAAACCGAAAATACGCGAGTTTATGTCGATGCGGGTCTCTACCAAGGACCCCGTTACATTGAAGAGAAAAATTACCAGCCTTTAGAAACGGAACCTGCTACCATAGATGCTGTTTTGTTAACCCATGCGCATATTGACCATTCGGGTTTATTGCCTTTACTGGTCAAACGTGGATTTAAGGGACAAATTTACTGTACCCCCGCAACAGCTGAATTGCTGCGTATCATGTTACCTGATGCCGCGCGTATCCAGGAAGAAGAGTATAAGTTTCTCAGTAAGAAAAAAATAAGTGAATATGAGTTAGATGGTCCGTTATTTACGGAGGAAGACGCCTTAAAAACCTTAGAGTATATTCAAGTCGTGCCATTTAAAACGCCGGTTAAGGTGGGAGATTTTACCCTTACTTACCACTGGGTCGGCCACATATTAGGTGCTGCTTCTTTGTTTTTAGAAGTGCAGAATAAAAAAATTTTATTTAGTGGGGATATTGGTCCCGTAGAATCTATACTACACCGCAATCGCGAAATACCCCCTTGTGCAGATTATGTTGTTATGGAATCTACCTATGGGGCGCGTAAGTATGAACAGGAAAATTACCAGGCTAAAATTATTAAAGCCGTACGCCATGTGCTTGCTAAAAAAAGTATGCTCATCATTCCATCTTTTGCTGTTGGGCGCACCCAATTATTGCTGTACGTCTTCTTTAAGCTGATACAAGAGCAGCGTATTCCTGAAATTCCAATCTTTATTGATTCACCAATGGCGACTAAAGCTACCTATGCTTATATTCATTTTTCAGAAGAATTGCGCCCTGGTATTCTACAAGAAGGATATTTAGAATTTTTGCAGTCTAAAAAGATTCGTCTTATTGAGGATGTTTCGGAATCGAAAAGACTTAATTATTTTAACGGACCGGGTATCCTGATTAGTGCTGGGGGGATGTGCAATGGCGGTCGTATATTACATCATTTATTCAATCGTCTGTGGGATCGCCGCAACATGGTATTGTTTGTGGGTTACCAATCCGAGGGTACCATTGGTCGGCAGATTATTGAGGGTGTGGGGAGGGTGAAGATTTTCGGTCGGGAAATTCCGGTTCGCAGTAAAGTGGAGACTATCAATTCTTTTTCGGCGCATGCCGATAAGAACGGTCTGTTGAGTTGGGCGCGCACTTTTGTGAAAAATCCCCCCAGAGCTTTATTTATCAATCATGGTGAGGATGAATCGCGCCGGGCGTTAGCTTCTGCTTTGGGATTTCTTAAAGGTACCCGAATTGAGTTACCTCGCTATGAAAGCACGTATTATTTATAAGCTAAGTAGCAGTGGAGACGAGTGGGTCTATGGGGTGTACAGCGGTAATCTGAAAATTCATCTGCGAGAGTCAGGCCTGCCTGTGCTAAGGCACTTTTGATTTGATAAGGAGAAAAAATATATTGCCGGTGTTCTTCTATGATAGTGTGTATGTCGTTCTGGAAAGTGAGTTTTGAAGTAATCACTCTGCTGTTAAAATCGTAATTGTTACTCCAGTGTAGCTCTGTTGTGTTGTGTTTTTCGTGGAATTCTCTACCGTGATAATTCCGTAAGACATTGCGCTCACTGCTGCAGTCAAACACATAGACACCCCCATCTCTGAGAACAGTACTAACAGATTGCAAATGTTGGGTGAGAGCTTCTTGGTTTTCTAAATAGTTAATGGCGTCATGGGTACAGATAACGGCTCCAGCGGTGGCGTTGCGCAGGGGGAGCTCTTTCATATCTGCCTGAATTAAATTAGCAATTTTTTTCTTTTGAGCGTGTTGCAGCATGGGGATAGCAATATCCAGGCCACAGATGCGGGGGTAGAGAGGTTGTAGTAAGCGGATAATTTCACCGGTGCCACAGGCAATATCTAAGATGACTTCATCCTTCCCAATATGGTATTGTTGTAAGATGCGCAGAATTTCAGTTGCCCAGCTTTGGTAGGGTACTTCGGCCATCGCGCTGTCATAGATGGCGGCGAAAACACTGTAGGGTGGCGCCAGGCGCATTACGTCTTAAACTGGCTGAGTGAGTCTTTAATTCCACTGAGTAGATCGAGCGTTTTTTCAAGCCTGACTTTGGTTTCAGGATTTTCGGCTGTGGCAAGCATTTCCCGTACCTGCTCAATGCAGTAATCGTTTAGTTTTTCAATGCGTCTAATGCGGTCTCGTAAACCTCGGGTCATCTGGTTAAATTGCTCTGCTGTGTTCTTAAATTCATCTTTAGCCCTAAGTTGAATTTCAATAGTCAGGTTACCGTTTAGAATTTCTGCTAAAGTTGCTTCAAACCGGTAAATAGGGCCGGCAATACGGTGGGAAAAAAACAGAAAGATGTAGAATAGGTAGCCGATCATAAGGAGCGCAATCACGGCCAGGGATAACAAGGCGTAGTTTTGCACTGTATTAAGCAGTTTCTCTGAAGTATAATCGCTGCCCAGTCCTTCGCTGATCTTTATGATGAGCTCGCTGGTATTTTCAAAATGAAACTCCTTACTTAGGTAATGAATTCCAATAAACAGGCCAAGAGAGACAATGAGCACAAAAACCGCCAGAGGTATAATGGCTTTGAGGATAAACTTGGTCTGAAAAGACTTATCAATTAACAATTGTCGCCTTATAATTTCGGGTTTTTCGGACACTGCACAAAATTGCTTTAGAATAAGCTGGTGTCAAGCAATTATCGCTTTACAGCTCATAGCAGTTGGTGGCACTGTATCATTATGGGGCTTGATCTTAAACAGCTAATTCTGATATTTCTGATTGTATTATTGTTGTTTGGCGGCAAGAAATTGCCGGCTTTAGCGCGCAGCATCGGGCAGGGTATCAGCGAATTTAAAAAGGGCATGGCCGGTGCTAGTGACAGTTCAGTTGAGACCAGCGAAGTGTATCAACCGCTAACAGACGAAGTGGGCCAGGAAACTGAAGAAAGAGATATTACGCCGCCGCGCAAAGCGATTTCTAAACCAGCGCCGAAGAAAGTGAGCGCTCCCACAAAAAAAACCACAGCCAAAAAAGCGCCGACCCAAAAGACTGCTGCCAAGAAACAGGTCGGCCGGGGCAAGAAAGCCTGACGCCTTAAATGGCAGAGACTTCGGGGCGCGAAGCGCCTGATGAGTACCTCAAGCGCCTGAGAGCCGAACAGGGCTACATGCCTGTCGGTGATCATTTAGAGGAACTCCGCGCTCGCCTAATTCGCATGTTTGGCTGGATCGCTGCTTTTGCTGTGGCCAGTTGGTTCTTTTATGACGCCGTTTTCAATTTTATTATGGGGCCGGTGGCGCCGCTTTTAGCCGGCAACCCAAGCGATCTGGTTGTCAAGATTATTACTACAAAATTGGCGGATTTCTTTGCCATTGAAATGAAAGTGGCTATCCTCTCTGGCTTTATTTTAGCAATCCCATTTGTGCTGTTTGAATTCTGGGGGTTTCTATTGCCAGCGTTAGATAAAAAAGTGAAGCATTATGGCAATGGCATTCTATTCTTTGCGACGTTGCTCTTCTGGGCTGGCGTTTTATTCTGCCGCCAGTTTGTCTGGGGCACCATGGTTGAATTTATGACCCTACAGTGGGCTCCGCCAGCGGTCATGTTGCCTGGTGGCGGTTCTGTCCAGGCTGAGCTGCACTTGACGATCAGCGACTATCTTTCGTTCTTCTTTTCTTTTCATATCATGTTTGGTTTGGCTTTTGAATTGCCGATAATTTCTCTGGTATTAGCGGTCAGCGGAGTGCTTAGCAGCGACTTTTTCGCCAGATCGTGGCGCTATGCCATTGTAGCGATTGCCGTGGTCTCGGCCCTGGTGACGCCAACGGATGGTTTTTCCATGGTTGCCATGATGATACCGCTGGTCTTTCTTTTCTTTTTGTCTTGGGGCCTGGTGCGCCTGTTAGAAAGAAAAGAGCAGGGCAAATAGGATGTGGCAAAAAAAAGACAGAGCAGAATTGACGGTAAGACTACCTATCATATTGGGGTTAGCTTCCCTATTTGCCGGCTTATTGTTTGCTGGCCTGGCACACTACCTGTTGGTAGTTAATAACCGCAGCCTGTTGCAAAAAAGTATTACCCGGCAGTTGGCGCCGGTGCTGCAGCAGGGAGCCGAGACATCCCCCCCCTTGCTGTTAAAGAAAATACAGAACCTCTTCCCCCAGGAAAGCGAGGGCGAGGTATATTTATTCAAACCTCAAGGTAAGGTAGTTGGATGGAATCGCCTGGATAGCGATCTCTCTGAAGCAACGGTAGAGAGAGCGCAGAATATCTTTCTGAAATTGATGGCAAAGACTGCCAGCCAGGGGCTCAGGTACAGCAAATTCGGGGGGCAGGTGCACTTGTTGTTTGGCATACCAGAACAAGATAGCCGCTATTTTTTGTTGTTTGTGCTGCCTGAAGAAGGGCGTGTTGTGCAGATTATTTTGATCTTTTATACTTTGGCACTGCTATTCAGTGCAATTCTGACCATTACCGGTTTTATCATAGCGCGTGAAATCCAGGAACCGCTTGCAACACTGCATAATGCTATTGAAACGAAAGCTGCTCTGCCAGATATTACACCTATCAATTACCGCGAAATTGCCGCACTGGTAAATTCCGTTCATAATCTGTTGACACTGCGCGGCAATTCTTTACCCTATCAAACTAGCGCTCCGGGTACGGGGCAGACATTCGGGGGAGCCATGACAGAGGAGAGCCAAAAAAACGACGATCCCATATTGTATTTGCAAAAAACGCTGTTTGAAAAGCCCTTCTCCCGGCTGAAAAATTTTGAATTAGCCCTATATCCCCGCACCCCTTCAATCAATTCTGAAAATTTTCTTGGCGCTCATGAAGAGTCGGGATTTCTTGATATTTTCTGCGGCCATTTTGATCTCAATGATCTCGAAGCGAACCTCTGGAAGCACCGTCTGCAAGAAAAATTTTATGCTGTTTCTGCTGGAGTGCCGTCGCTGGCAAAGACAGTTGAATCGCTGTGGCAATCTATGTTCGGCCGGGTGGATATAGGTCCTGGAATGCTTTATTTGAGGTTGGAAGAAAATAATCTGAAAGTCTTTAGGGCCGGGCCGTTTCATATATTTGGGCTGATAAACTCCCGCTGGGAACCAATGGGCAATGGCGAGACCTTTTTCAGTTCCAATTTTTCTTCGGAAGATATAGCCGAGCTGGCTTTACCAAATGGCCTTTTAGTTGCAACCCAAGATATTCTGGATATTTTAGAAACCGATCCCGAGGCTTTTGCGGAAATTTTGGGGGAAGCGACTAACATGCCGGCTAAAAGTATGGTTGGCGCTGTCGCTGAAAAAATTTATGGCAGGCTTAAGGCTGCCGATGGTGTTGAAGTTACTGGTTTCGTACTGGGTATCAGACGAAAAAGCTGAGTTCCGGGGGCAGTGTTAATTCAGCGCTGCGCGATATATCCACAGTGATTTGCTGCCGTAATGCTTCAGGGCCCGGAAATTTCATTTCATCGCGTAAACGTTGCAGAAAGATCAGGGTTATCTGTTTCCCGTAGAGATCGCCGCTGAAACCGGGTAAGTGAGCTTCTACCGTCAGAGAACTGTTATTAAAAGTAGGGTTGTGGCCGATATTGATAACTGCACGGTGTAGTTTGCCACCAAAAGCAGCGGCGCCAAAATACACGCCGGCGCGCGGAATTTTTTTCTCAGCTGCCGGCTGCAGGTTAGCGGTTGGAAAACCGAGTTGCTTGCCTCGCTTCATGCCGGGTAATACCGGTCCGGTAATAAAATATGGCAGAGCTAACATCGCGTTTGCCTCTGCGATATCTCCGGCATCGAGAGCTTTACGAATGGCAGAAGAAGAGATAATGCGACCGTTTGACTTAACTGGAGCGACCTGTTCTACGGTAAAGGCATAACGTGACGCGGCCATGGAAAGATAGCGAAAATTTCCACGTCGGTTACGGCCAAAATGATGGTCATAACCGATAATTAATTTTTTCATGTTTAATTTTCCAAGCAAAATCTCACGCAGGTAGCGTCGGGCAGACATCTGGGCCATTGCCAAGGTAAAGGGGATGAAAATTGCCAATTTGATTCCCGAGCGTTCGAGAATAAATTGTTTTTCCATGATAGTGAGGATATAATTATCGGGAGCTAATTTATCGAGTATTTTCTTAGGCGAGGGATCAAATGTCAGCAACGAAGGCGTGAGGGCCAGTTTTTGCGCCTCTTCGGTGGTGCGTTCCAGTAAGGCCCGATGCCCTCGGTGGATGCCGTCAAAATCACCCATGGTCAGGGCGAGAGGTGGTAGTAATTTGGTCACTTGGTTCAGATCGGTAATAACCTGCATGGGTAAGGGTGAAGTTAATTTTCGCAGTTTACAGGTCAACTCAATGTCAGAGAAAGGTCAGCCACCCAAGTAAACACTCAGGAGAACGTATGCCCTGCGGGAGAAAACGCAAGAAAAGAAAGATTGCCAATCACAAGAGAAAAAAGAAACGGCGTCAAAATCGCCACAAAAAGAAGAACAAGTAATTTACTATGGCCTCCCAGCGAGTAACAGAAGAGGCCATTCACGAGTTCTGTGAAGCTACTAGAAAAGAAGCGGCACGTGTATTGGTCGGCTATGATACCATCGTAAACGACGTTCTTACTGCCGTTCTAGCGGGCGGCCATGTCTTAGTGATTGGCCTGCCAGGATTAGGTAAAACACTTTTAGTAAAAACCCTGGCCGCTATCTGGGGTTTGAAATTTAGTAGGATTCAGTTTACCCCCGACCTACTGCCATCGGATATAACTGGCACGGAAATCCTGCAGGAAAAAGTTAGCCGTTCGGGAAAGACGGAACGGGTGCTTGAATTTCAGCCAGGCCCTGTTTTTGCCAATCTGTTGCTTGCAGACGAGATCAACCGAACTCCGCCCAAGACACAGAGCGCGCTGTTACAGGCAATGGAAGAGCGTGAAGTAACGATTGGGCGCGATACTTACGAGTTGCCGACGCCGTTTACCGTTATGGCGACCCAGAACCCCATTGAGCTTGAAGGAACCTTTCCGCTGCCTGAAGCACAGCTCGATCGTTTTTTATTGTCAATAGAATTAGGTTACCCAGGCCGCAGCGATGAATTGAAAATTGCGGAAATTGCTGCCGGCAGTGCCAAAGTTAGTGCGCTGAAAACCATCCCCCAGGCTGTTAAAATTCCTGAATGGCAAAAATTAGTAGATCGCGTGGCGATCCCCGAATCGCTTTTAGCGCGTATGGTCGATACTGTGCGCAATACCAGACCGCAGAATGGCCATAAAATGAGTCGTTATCTTGAATATGGCGCCGGGCCCCGGGCTACCCAGTTTTTGGTCAAAGCGGCTCGCGCGCGAGCTTTGGTTCAAGGTGAGAGAATCGTCACGGAGAAAATTGTCAAAGCGGTTTTACCCTCTGCGCTGCGCCACCGTCTCAAACCCGGATATCTAGCGCTAAGCGAAAAAATAACACTCGACGAAATTATTGAAGGAATCAGTGCATTCTGACAGTAGGTTGTTTTTCTGCCGGATGAGTTTACATGAGCCGATTTTCAGAACTGATCCCGCTGCTTAAGTCTGTTCAGATACAATTTCGTGATCGGGATGATTCTTATTACCATGGCGCCCACGGCGGCTTGCGACGTGGCAGTGAAGATGAGCGCAGTGACTACCGTCTCTACCGTCCTGGTGATGAAATCCGCACGATTGACTGGCGTCTTTATTCCCGCACCGATCGTTATTTTGTCAGGGAAGGGCGGTTTCGGGTCAGGCGGGATGTATTGATTTTGGCGGATCTTTCAAATTCTGTAATTAGTCGGCTAGAGGTTGCTGCCAGTGTCATTTTAGGTGCCTTATCGCTATCCTACTGTCTCATGCGCAATCATGACAGAGTAAAGTTGCGTTTATTGTCGCCTGGTGACGATTATGAGAAAGAAGTGCGCCGCGAAGCCGATCTGTTTGAGATTGAGCAGCGGGCAGAGAGTCTGCGCAACAAAAAACGCCAGCGCGAAAGCGAAATTGTTTTACCTCGCTTTGTGCGCCGAACACGCAGCAAGGTGATTCTTTTAAGTGATCTGTATATCCCACTTAAGCAATTAGAATCTTTTTTAAGTGAAGGTAATCTCATGACGGCTGGCATCACCCTCTGTCAAGTAACGGACAGTGCGATACTTGAAAGCCGTTCGGGTTTTTTTACCCGCTGGATTGATTCGGAAAGCGGTGACTGGCTGCCAGGCAATGCTACCGATAATATCAGGGAAGTCTGGGAACATGCCTTGCAGCGACGTGAACAGCTCGCCCGGCGCTATAACGCTATTCTGTTGCCGTTTCGCGCGGAAGAGGGGCCGCTGAAAATGATCTATAAACTGGAAATATTATGATACTGGTGACACTCTGTCTGACTGCCGCGCTGGTTCCCTGGTTGTTACTGTTACTGCGGCAGTTTTCTGGCAGCGTGCAGTCGCTGCCATCGCTATTGTTCTTTTATGAAGAGCAGGGTGGTCGCCTATCTAACTGGAAACGTTACCTAATCTACCTGCTGCAATCTCTTGTCTTTCTATTGCTGGCCGGTTATTTTTATGCTGGCATGCGTTTCGCCGCAAGTCGTTTTTTCTGCGTGATCGACGACCACCTGCGGTCAAAAATTACACCCCAGGAGTGGCAGCGCTGGCAGACAGGATACCGCGAAATCTGCACTCACCGTTTCTATTCAGCGGCAGCTCTGGCAGAAAATCGACTTGTTGACATGGTGCGCGCCGATATCCGCCTGAAAGGTAATGCGCCAGCGGCTGCTGTTAGCTATCTAGAATGGTTAACGCGAACCGAAGCCGATGCCCTACTTTTTTTTACCCGGGAAGACAATTATGTTTCTATTGCCGACAGCGATAGGGGGGATGTATTCTACTATGCGGAACCTTTACCAACAACAAAAAATTTTTCTTTTAGAAAAATCTCCCTTTATTATGACCCTCTCGATTACCGCAAACGCTACCTGCGCATCCATACCCAACCGGGCGCCGGTATCCTGTTGGAACGACTTCATACCCGGCAAAGCGCCAAGTCAGATGAACGTGGTTTCAGTGAAATCCAATTGCCAATGCCCGAAAAAGCCGGTCTGGAAATTTTGCGCCTTACCTTGCAGCATGACCGACAGGCTGAAGATAATTTAGCCCTCGTCGCGCTCCTCTGGTATGATACGGTAAGCCTTGTTGGCAATAACCTGCCGCAGAGTATTGCTGCCTTGCGCAATATCACAGAATTTCCCTACTACCCTTTGCGAAAAGGGCATCGGTTCTTGGAAGTTGTCACGGAAAAATGTAGCGGTGCGGCTCTGGGGTTTCTTGAGCACGATCATGAAGTTTTTTCCAGGTTGCCGGTATATCACAGTTGCAGCAGCCAGAGTGGAGCTGAAGCTATCGTATTACGCTTTCGCGATGGACGCCCCGCTGTGACATCTGGTTCCGGGAAAGCGCGGTTTTGGTTTGATCCCGACCAGGTGCCCGATGAACTGCTACGCCATCCCGCCTATGCCCTGCTCTTAGCAGAAACCCTCTACCGGGCTGCTGCACCAGCGCAAGTTAGAGAAGCATTTGCTGACAGCGCCACCGATGAGTTTCCCCTGGTACGGGTAGGGCAGCGGCAGATCAGAGAACCGACCTTATTACCTATCGATTCGGCTCTGGCGGTCAATTACCATCCTGACTCAGCATGGGTTACTGGTCAAAATATACCGACCCATAAAATTATACCCGCAAAACAGAAAAGCGCCCCTGTGGATCCGATCTGGTTAGCTGGTGCGCTGTTGGTGCTGGGGGTAACTTTTGTTCTGCAATTTCCTCTTGCTTTGGGAAAGGATGTGTAGTCCCCTGCTGAAAAAGTAATCTTGTTAGCAGAGGAGGGATATTGTCCGAGTTTATTTAGGCTGAAGGTGTCTGCTTTTTGTTAAAGCGGAATTTCGCAGCCAGCTCTTCAATTTTTTTATTGAGCTCGTCAAGACGGGCGTTACCTGCGCTGTTGAAGTCGTTGAGGGTTGCCTGTAGGTTTTCGGACAATTCTTTCGCACGCTGTTCATATTCTTTTAGGGAAGAAATTAGTTGCTCTGTGAATTCTTTGACGCGAGCAGCCCGGCCTTCGTTGGTAGCTTCACCGCGAGCGATTAGTTCATTGATACCTTTTTCTGCTTCTTTGAATGTGGCTGATAAGTTATCTTCTATAGATTTGACCGCGCCAATACCAAGATTGACAATCCTTTTCAGTATTTCTTCCATAGTTAACTCCTTTAGTTTCGTTTGTTTAACCCCTTGGGCAGTCAGTCTCTAGGGACAAAAGCCAGTGACTGTGCGGCGCAAAATTTGTCAAGGTGATTTTTATGTCGATTATCCAGTCTGGGGAGAAAATGTATACCTACCATTGTGTTCTTACGCGTGCGCACTCGAATCCAGCAATGACAAATGCCATAACAGGCCATAAATTTCTCCATGGCCCTGACAACCCCATTGCCCGATGTAGAGTCACACAGCCCTGTCGTAGCACGCTGCAGTTGCCGGTAACCCGAACGAAATATATCCGATGGCTATTTGGGTCTTTCAAACCCTTCAGGCACGATCAGTTTGCATAGTCTGTCATGGATTGGCAACCTCTGCCATCTTCCATACAGGTGAGAACCCGCCGTTTTGGGTGCCTTGGAAGTAGTAAAAATTGCGCTTGCAGCGCTGGTGGATATCCCAACTAATTGTACCTTTGGCCGTCCTTTTAAGTTTAGTTTTTTTCCTTAAAACCCCTTAAGAGGCTTTACACTTACTATAAGCAACCCCACTGTAACATACCTTTCTGGATGGGATATAAATAATGCAGATTTTTACTTGAAAATCTGAGGGGGCTTACAAGCATTGCAAAGATGGCAACTTTTGAGCAGCAAGCGCTAAAGATTTTCTATGAAAATCTACCTCCCGGTTTGTCTGACCAATGGGAGAAAAAGATTTTTGATCTTGAGCAGTTAGTGCATATTTCTAAAGCTTTAAGTTCTAACCTGGAGCTAAACGCCCTAATTGATAACATTTTGAATATTACTTTGGCACAGAGCCAGTCCATGCAGACTGGGATCTTTGTCTCGCCGGATGTCGATGCGCATGATTTCCAGCTACACCCCAAGAGTATTGGCTTTGATTTTGACCACCGCCATCCCCCCCATATATCCTTAAAAAGTGATTTTATTCGCTACCTCGTTGCCAATAGTCCTAAGAATACCGGAATTGCTCTTTCTGAGCTGGAAAAGAGCCTGCAATCCGCTCAAATATCGGTCACTGCAGAGATGAACATGCTCAAGCAGTTATCAAAGGATCTGATTTTATTTCCACTAAAAGGGCGTGGTGGAAACAAGATTGCTGGCATCCTTATTTTGGGGCCCCGCCCTGATGGTATGTCGTTTATGCCGGCTGATCTGGCTTATTTGGCCGATCTGGCCTCAATTGCCGCCATTGCGATAGAAAATGCGCGTCTGTACTTGCTGGCGACAACTGACATGATGACCAAACTAAAGATTCATCATTTTTTTCAGACGCAGCTGCGCGAGTGTCGCGAGGAGAGCCAAGAAAGTGGACGTCCGTTATCTCTACTGCTAACCGATATTGATCATTTCAAGCCATTTAATGATACTTATGGGCACCAACTGGGCGATTTGGTTTTACAGGAAGTGGCACGGGTAGTGATGGAAAACGTTGGACCGGCGGATATCTGTGCCCGGTACGGGGGTGAAGAATTTGCAGTTATTTTGCCGGGTAAAGATTTGGCAGCTGCCCGCAAGACAGCTGAGAAAATTCGCAAGGCGGTTCAAAAACTTGAGGTTCCCAATCCCACGGATATTGGCGAAAAAATTCTGAAAGTGACCCTTTCTATTGGTATCGGTTTATTTAATCCTGCTGTGGATGTTGAGAATAAAACACTAATTGAAAGGTGCGACCAGGGTCTCTATAAAGCCAAACATGGTGGTCGTAACCGGGTAGAAACGATTGAAACAGAGGAAAAAACCGATGCGTAAGAGATATAAACTCCCCAAGCTCAGGTTTATCTCGGCATTCATGGTGGGGACCATCCTCCTGCAGTATTTTATTACCCCGGCAGCTATTGCTGTGACAGTAGAACAGCAGATCTTTTCTGGAGAGGAAAAAGATCCTTTTCAGAAGACAAGTAATCCATCGGCTGTGCGCAGTACTGCCCCCGATACTAATGCACTTGAGGGTAAATCGGCCACTATTGCCGGTATGCAGCAGGTACCCTATAAAGATCCCCGTCTGGCTTGCCTGCTGTCGCTTATGCTTCCCGGTTCGGGCGAGATTTACCTGCGCAAAGATCTCAAGGGTATTACCTTTTGTTTAGCGACTACAACGACTTACCTGTTGTCGTTCTATTACCTCTACCTTGGATTTCTGGGGCCGGCGGCAGACCAGCGTAAGAATCTAATTATCGGCTCAGTTGGATTCATCGCTGGGGTAATCATCCACATTGTTTCGATGGTGGAATCGTACAACGACGCGGTGTTGATCAATGAAGCGAGGTATTTTTTCTCGGAATGATCCAAAGGATCAAAATATCGAATCACTCAAGTCGTTAGGTTCGGGTATTTTACCGGCCGGAATTTCTTCTTGGACTGTTTGGCCATCTTTATTTTTTTTCAGAATCATCCAGCGCCCTTCGGCATCTTTGAGTTTTTTTTCGCAGATGGTACGCAGCAAAACACCGCGTTCATAAAGCGCGATAGAGTCTTCGAGAGAGGTGGAGCCATTTTCAAGCTCCCTAGTTATCTTTTCCAGTTCCGCAAGTGCTTCTTCAAAAGTAAGGTTTTCCTCAGTTTTAGTGGCGGCGGATGTCTTTGATTTCACGGGTAACAAAATTACAGAGGACTATAGTATGTAAATTTATTTATAATGTAGTCTAACAGGCAACGGCCCAACCATTCCCGGTTGTGGGGTTGAAGAGCTGTTTGGCTCTTAGCAGCTGGTGGATGTTAGTTACCTAAAAGCTTAATTATGTCCCATGGGGGATGGTTTCCTGGTCGGGAATTTCATCACCTGTTACGGAATTCCTGAACAAAGCGGTGTGTTTCTATCATTGAATTCTCTGCGCAATAGGAATTACTTGGGTGCTCACCTAAGGCTTAGTGCCAAAATTCTTTGACACAATACTTTCTCTTTCGAAGACAGTAGTTATGGCCTCGTTGTTACCTATGGTGTCGTTAAATTGTCTGAAACATGGCTTACGCACCGTAAAACTCATAGTGTTTGGGGTGCTTACGTTCTTAGGTTTGCTCTCCTGCACGGGCGCTTTTTTGAAAATTGGCTACAACAATGCGGATATGTTTGTTCTGCGCCGCATTGATTCTTATTTTAAGCTGACGGGTGAGCAAAGGTCAGTTCTCAAAGGACAGTTGAGAACACACCATGACTGGCATCGGGCCAATGAGTTACCCAAGTATATTGCTTTACTGGCAACTGCGCGCGGTTACGCCACCGACGGCTTGACGCAAGCCGAAATCGAGGAAATCTGGCTTAGGGCAGAAGAGCGACGTGACGCGCTGCTGCGCGAGATTATTCCTGATGCCGCAAATTTTCTAAGCACACTGTCTGTAGAGCAGATCGCATATTTTGAGAAGAAAGTGCTTGAAGAATTTGCTGTGCTTGAACGCGAAGAAGCCGAACCTTTTGCGGAAAAACAAAAAAAACGCGAAGATAGGTTTATCAAGAATTATGAAGAATGGTATGGTGCTGTGAGTCGTAACCAGCGGGAAAATTTGGCTTTTCTGGCGCGCAGTGTGCCTTCGTTTAGCGATGGTCTAGCTAGTTACCGTCGGGAGAGGTTAAATGAATTTATCCGCCATCTGCAGACCCAAAGGGGGGATGTCGAAGCCAATAAGAAAATCCTGACCCGTTACTTAGTGAACCCTGTCGCTGGTTTTCCCGAAAAGCGTCGGCAGCAGGTACAGGCATTTTTTGCTGGTCTAAAAAAGTATATGGTTCTAGCAGATCGGCTGGCTACGGAGAAACAGCGCCAGCACCTGCTCAAAACTCTTTTCACCTGGGAAGAGCGCTTTCGGGCGCTGTTACACTGATCAATTGCCGCTACCAGCTTCTCTCTGCATTTTTTCAAAACCGGCCTCAAATTCATCTTGCATGAATTCGGGATTTTTCGCCGCTTCAGCGGTTTTTCTGGATTCATGTACCATAAAAAAATAGCCGGCTCCCAGAAAGGCGAGCAGCAGAAGCCCCAAAACAAGTAACATTTTCTTGCGTTGTGTTGTCATAGGATACTGTCGCCAGCTAAGTGTGACCGGACAATCTTTTTTGGGTACCTGAGTTGGGGTAATGACCCTGCAAATCCCTGAAGTGCGTTTTGGGGTTTTCTATAACAAGCTATGCTAAATTTCTGGCTAGCAAGTGTTTACTATAGAAATCTATAGTAGAGTACATCCACCATGTGACATAATCACAATTTTTTTAGTAACTAACAAGCCCTTGCAGGGGGATGTAAGGCTGCTTTTATTGTTAAGAATTCCTCAACTAACCTAAATTTTGCTTACCTCTTTGTTGCTGGTTTTTCGTTAGCTAAAATTTGCATTATGTCACATTCTTGATGGGGAATTCCCATTTAGTAGGCAATAGCACGGTTCAGGCATTCTGAAAACAAAGACACTGGCACAACTCATCTTTAACTACCCCCTCTTTTTAGGGGTTCCTTGGGTGTGGCTACTATGTACTTAAACTTGTTTTTCAATTGCTGTGCTATTTTAAACTTAAAACTGCTACCCTATGAACGAAACGATAAGCCAGCAAGATAGAGAATACCTAAAACAGATTGCCATAAAAGCCCAAAAAACATCCCAGCTGTTGCGTACCCTCACGGCTGAAAAAAAGAACCAAATTTTGTTTCGTCTCTGTGAATTACTGGATGTTTCCCGAACTCAGATTAAAGACGCTAACGCCCTCGACATTAAAGCGGCCCGGGAAGCTGGTCTTTCGGAAGCGTTGGTGGATCGGCTGATCTTAAACGACAAAAGTATTGATGGCCTTATAAAGGCGGTTAAGGAAATCATTGCCCTAAAAGATCCCGTAGGTGAAATTATAGAGGGCTCTTCTTTGGCCAATGGTTTACAGTTGCAGAAAGTGCGCATTCCCTTGGGGGTAGTGGCGATCATCTATGAATCACGTCCTAATGTTACGGTGGATGTCGGTGCTTTGGGGATTAAATCTGGCAATGCGGTAATTTTGCGCGGTGGCAAAGAAGCGCTGCAGTCTAATATGTTGTTAGCTACTCTGTTTCAAACTGCCTTAAAAACAGAAGGGGTACCCTCTGAAGCAGTGCAGCTCATGGAAAAAACAGATCGCAGCTTAATTGCTGGGCTGGTACGCCTCAAAGATGAAATTGATATTGTGGTACCTCGGGGGGGTGAGGCCTTAATTCGCTATGTCACGGAAAACAGTTTAATCCCAGTCATTAAACATGACAAGGGGGTCTGTCATGTCTATATCCACCTTAGCGCTAATGTGACGATGGCAGAAAATATTTTACTCAATGCGAAAACCCAACGCCCCGGGGTTTGCAATGCTGCAGAAACAGCCATTCTTGAAAAAGAGTGGCCCCATAGCCCGCGGATGTTACTGGCTTTAGCTAACTCGGGGGTGCTGTTGCGTGGCGATGAGGCTACCCGCCAATGGGCGGCAACTGTGGCGCCCCAGGTACCGATGCAACCTTTAACTGAAGAGGGTTACCACCGAGAATATTTAGCGTTAGAAATTTCGGTAAAAGTAGTTCATAACATAGAAGAAGCCATTGCCCATATCTTAGAATATGGCTCTTCTCATTCTGAGGCCATTGTCGCCAATGATTATGAAGCTATCCGCCAATTTACTGCAGCTCTTGATTCGTCAGCAGTATTTGTCAACTGTTCGACTCGTTTTAATGACGGGGGGCAGTTTGGTTTCGGCGCTGAAGTGGGGATTGCCACAGGAAAGCTGCACGTGCGGGGTCCTATGGGTTTACGGGATTTAACCACCTACCAGTATTTAGTCTATGGTAGGGGACAAATCCGCACCTGACAGCTATGCAGCTTTATGTCTTTGGTGGCAGTTTTAATCCCCCTCACAAAGGGCATCGGCAGCTAGTGGAATTTATTTTAAACCACGAAAAGCCCGATTTGTTGCTGGTCTTACCCGTTAGTAGTGCGCCGCATAAAGACGCACAAGATTTTCTGCCCTTTGCCGCGCGTCTATACCTTACCCGGCTGCAATTGCGCCC
>CALHRC010000008.1 GCA_938038265.1 uncultured bacterium | reverse complement strand
GGTTTTGGTAACTACCACCCCCCTGCAGGGGCTATTCGTTGCCCCCGGGGCTTTTCTGTTCTTAGAATTCCTGAACTTCTGATGGGGAATTCCCTACCTAAGCGGGTGCCATAACTATGGCAGCGATACCTATCTAACGTTATATTGGTTTTGGTAACTACCAAGCTGCCAGGGTGGTGCCATCCCCCTTGTGGTATAGTAAGGCACTGTGGGGAGCTAACCAACCACCACACAGGCAAGCTTGTTCTTAGAATTCTGATGTTGCCGCGGGTAATCCCATAACTTTGCTGGTACGCTCACAAGATACCCCCACCATTGTTGCCATTCTTAGGACGGCGTAGGTCCCTAAAACCACCGGATATAACTCATAAAAAATCCTTGACATGCCGAAACGCAGGCTGTGTTGCTGCCCCTGCTATGATAGAGGCCATATCACTCAAGAAAACTTTTGAGTTTACTACTGCTGTTAACCATGTTTCGTTTTCCGTGCGAAGGGGCGAAGTGGTGGGTCTTTTAGGGCCTAATGGTGCGGGTAAAACCACTACCATGCGTATGCTCACGGGTTATTATGAGCCTACTGAGGGTACAGTAAAAATTGGTGGGATGGATATCCGCCACAACCGCCGCGAAGTACAGCAGTTAATTGGCTACTTACCGGAAAGCGCCAGCAGTTACCATGACATGTTAGTCTGTGATTTTCTTGATTTTGTGGCCGAAGCCCGCAACCTATCGCCTGAAGCCAAAAGACGTGGTATAGAACGCGCAGTCTCTGCCGTTGGTCTGCAGCAATATTTTTACCGCCCGATTAACCAGCTCTCTAAAGGATATAAACAGCGGGTGGGGCTTGCGGCCTCTCTGGTGCATGATCCTGATGTGCTAATTTTAGATGAGCCGACTTCGGGGCTTGACCCTAACCAGATTGCTGAAATCCAAGAGTTGCTTAAAAAATTATCGCAAGAAAAAACTATTTTACTCAGCACTCACATTTTAAGTGAAGTTGAGGCAGTATGCCGTCGGGCGATTATTGTTTCTGAAGGTAGAATTGTCTATGACGATTTAATTGCCAAAGCCGGCAGTAGTGATATTTCTCGCTTTGTAGTTAAAATTAAGGGGGGGGATGTCACGGCCGAGAGCGCCGCTGGCGCGCTGGGTATTACTCCTGATCGGGTGCAGGTGAGTCATCAAGATGGCTACATCCAGCTTAAAGTAATGGGGAATGACATAAATGGCGAAAAAATTTTTACTGCAGCTGTTGCCCAGAACTGGGTATTAAGTGAGCTCTACCAAGAACGGCGTTCTTTTGCTGAAGTATTTCGCTCACTGACAGGAGGACATGCATGAGTTATGATTTCAATATACGCAATGCGCTGGTAATCACCCGGCGAGAGGTCAATAACTATTTCAACACGCCAATTGGCTATATCTTTTTAGCCATTTTTGTTTTTTTTGTCAACCTGCTGGTCTTTCTGCGTTTTTGGGAGACCGGGCGCGATCTCAGGCTCTTGTTTGAGTCATTTAATATTCCTTTTTTGATCTTCATACCTGCGATTACCATGCGGCTATGGGCAGAAGAGAAAAAAGCGGGCACCACCGAGCTGTTATTTACTTTGCCATTATCGTTAGTTGAAATTATGGTTGGTAAGTACCTTTCGGCCTTGCTGATGCTTGCGCTTTCACTATCACTCACTTTGCCTATTGTGGTTATTGGTATTTTTACTAGCTCACCTGATTATATGGTATTGTTAGGTGGTTACTTAGGCGCTTTTCTTATGGGGGCAGCTTACATTGCATTAGGGCAATATATTTCTTGGTTATTCCAGGAGCAAATTGTAGCTTTTCTGGTAACAGCGCTGGTATTTTTCTTGTTATATGCTACCAGCCTATTGGTCACCATGTTGTTTAACATAACTTTTGTGGCTACTATGTTTGGTTGGCTGAAAAACCTATTGGCTTTTATTTCGTTAAGTTGGCACTATGAATCTTTAAGCCGGGGGATTTTTGACTCAAGAGATATTTTATTCTTTTTAATGTTCTCGGCGCTTTTCTTGTTTTTAAACTGGCGAAGTATTGAAAATAGCCGTTAACCGTTAAAGGAGTGGATATATGTCCCTAAAAAATATATTGGTGCAATTTCAGAAAAGCCGTCAGGTAACCACCGCGCTCATTATTGCTCTTTTTCTTTCCGTAAGTTATTTAAGTTATGGGGTTTATATTCGTTTTGACCTTTCTGACGAGGGTCAATTTCGTATTACGTCAGCATCTACCAAAATCCTGCGCTCGTTACCTGACCCGGTAATTATAGAGGCTTTCTTTTCTTCAGATGTGCCAAATGCTTTTGTACAACGAGTAAAAAACCTAAAAGACTTTTTACAAGAATATGCCAATGCGTCACGAGGTAAAGTACGCTTGGTTTTTTTAGATCCCGATAACGATAAAGACGCCAAAGACCGCGCAATTTCTTTAGGTATTCAAGCCGCACAAGTTGGCCAGCTTGATACTAAAAAACAAGAACTGCGTTCTGCGTACTATTCAGTTGCAGTAACTTATGGCGATAAAACCGAAACCATCCAGCATGTATTACAAACCCGCCAACTTGAATATGAGCTTACTGCACGCATCCAAAAATTAGCTAATCCCGGAGAGCGGCGCATTGCTTTTCTGACCAACCATGGTCCCTATACTTTAATTAGCGGGCAAAATACCCCTCCGTGGCACTCAATGCGTTCTTTTTCACAAGCCGTTGAAGCCTTTTATGGCAACATTATGGAAATTGATACTAAGAACCAGGAAATTCCCGACGAAGTTTCGGTGCTACTTGTGGTTGGGCCAGAGAGTCTCTCTGACATAGATAAACTGCGTATTGACCAATTTATCATGCGGGGCGGCAATGTAATTTTCTCTATTTCTGGTATGATGGTCAACTTTCAGAACTTCATGGCTACTGGTGGCAACTCCGAGGCCATTGAGTTTTTCAAACACTATGGGTTTGAGGTGGGCAATGATCTCTTATTTGATCTCTCACCTAATGGCAGCCGCCCCTGGGTACAGCAGATAGATTTCTTTCAGGCGATAAAGATTCCTTACCCTGTGTGGCTCATGGTAGGGCGTGGTGGTTTAGCTCAGGATAATCCAATAACAACCGGTCTTGCGGGTCTCTTTGTGCCCTATACATCTTCAGTGAAAATAGATGGTAACATAATAAATAAAGAAAAAGGTTTTAAGGTGGATGTATTGGTGCAGAGCAGTGGCCAGACCATTGCTAAACAGAATTTCGTCATGTTAGACCCCCGCCAAATGGAAGCCATGACTTCGGGCGAAGAACCGCGCGCCTCTCAAAATGTCGCTATTTATGCCAAGGGACGTTTTAGTAGTTATTTTGCCAACCGACCACTGCCGAAAGATGCCCCTAAAAATATTACAAAAGAAGCTACGGCAGAGGCCACCTTAATTGCGGTGGGCTCTCCTTTTGTGTTTACTGATTTCCCTGGCGTGGGGGTACTGCGCTGCCCCGAGTGTATTCAAGCTAATTTAAATTTTTTAATTTCCGCTATCGATGTTATGAATGGGTTAGAAGAACTGTCGGAGCTGCGCAAAAAAGAAAAAACCCCTATTGCTATGCGCAACATTTCACAGACAACGGAAAGGTGGTTAACTTTTATTTCTTACATCTTACCCTTAGTAACCTTACTGGTTATAGGAACCTTGCGTTTAATGCGTCGTAAGAAACTTGCCCAAGAGGGTCATTATGGGGTTTAAAATTCATCTTACCTTGAAGGAGGCATAGTTATGGTCGATATTCGCAACCGAAATGTAATTTTACTAATGGCTGTTATTGTAACTTTCGTTATAGGATTTTTAACCAATGATCCCTTTTTGTGGTTTGAAGCAAGTTATGCCCGCTCTAAGCCCTTGGTAAAAAATGTTTCTTTAGAAGACGTGCGCCGCTTCACTGTTGTTGTCAATGACAGTGATCGGCGGGTATTTTCCCGCACGAGCTCGGGTTGGCTATTGCAACAGGCAGAGCGCAACTATACAGCAGATGCAAAAAAAATCAATGAGGCGCTAAAAAAACTACTTGACATCCGCCGCTACCAGCAAATTACTTCAAGTAAAGAAAAACACGCTGAATTTGAAGTAGCCGACAATAACTTTCATGTAATTTTAGAAGGTGAAAACCAAAAAGAATTAGCGCGCATTTACTTAGGTAAAATTGGTTCAGCCTATAATTCAACTATGGTACGGCTGCACGGTGAAGATGCGGTCTATGCCGCCCAAGGAACTGTGCGCAATGACTGGAACCAAAATATTGATTCTTACCGCGATAAATCCCTGCTGCAAGTAGCAAAACCAAATATAAAAGAAGTAACCGTTACGGGGAAAAACCAGTTTAAATTGACCTTAAATGAAGTTTCCGGCTGGCAGCTGTTTCATAAAGGCAAAGAGACTGCTGCTGACAAAAACCGAGTAGATTCTTTTTTAAGCCAGATGGCTGATCTCAAGGGCAGCCGATTCTTCAACGATAAAGCGCCATCCCTCGCCTATAAGGTACTGCTGACCTTGCAGGGCAATTTAACCAAAGAGCTGGAAATTTTCGGGCCTCTGAAAGAAGGCGACTATATTGCTCGCTCAACAGACAATGATGCGCTGATGCACCTGCCGAAATACCAGATCGATAATTTTTTCGGTAAGCCTGAAGACTTTGAGCAAAAAGCGTCTCTGCCTGGCCAATAATTCTGAGTGACGGTCGGTGTTCTCCGGCCGTACCATCCCCCCATGAGCCGATATGGCGCTATATGGCTGGCGTTTTTCTGCTGGGCGCTTTATGGCTGCCAGGCGGGAGAGCGTGCGGCGCGCGAAGGTATTGAGCTGTTGCATTCGGGTAATGCGGTATCAGCGCTAGATCGCTTTGACCGGGCGCTTGCCGCGCAGCCTAATCATCCCCTTGCCCTTTTTGGAAAGGGGATGATCCTCTCTCGTTCTGAGGCAACCCGGCCGCTGGCCCGCCGCTATCTTGAAGCGGCCATTAAGCGTCTGCCAGATCCCGGGCTGCAAACAGAGGCCTTTGTTGAATTACTTCGCATAGCAAATCTGGAGCAGAACAGCAAAACCGCTCTGCAGGTCTATGAGTCAGCGCTCGCCGAAGAACGACTTTCGGTGGCACTGTTTCTGGAAGCGTACCGTATGCCGCCCCAGAAACAAATTAAAGTGGGGGATATACTTCTCAGGGGGCTGACCTACTTTCCACAGGAAGTAAAATTACACCTAGCTTATGCCGAACATCTCTATCGGCAAGAAAAAAAGCCGGGAGCGGCCGCCGCCCACTTGCAGGCACAGATAGATAATGGTTTGCAAGATATGCAAATTCTGTTTGCCGCCGCTGAATATTATTATTTTGATAAAAAAATCGAGAAAGCTATTGGATTGCTGTCATCTGCAGGGGCAGTATATTCCAGCCAGCTTGAGCGAATGAAGTTGGGTAATTATTCTCGTGGGGAAGAGGGTGAGCAGAACAAATGAAGAAACCTATCGCCCGGTGCCGGAACACAGTCGTGTTTGGCTCATCTTTTTTTCGTTTTCGTCGTGGCTCATTCTTTTTCTGCTCTTAACCGAACAGGTACACCTGCGTCTGTTAGCCGGTTTTGGCGTCAGTGAGAGTGATACGGTGCGCGAGATCCGCGTTTTACTGGAAAACCCCAAAGAAAAGGCGACCAAAGAAAAAAAAGAAAAAGTTTTTCTCTCAGATCGTGATGCTATGGCTCGCGGGCAATTAACCCGTGAGAAGGGCTTTGAGGCGCTCTCACGTGACTATAAACTTTCTTTAGGGCAGCAGACCCCCGGCGGGGATGGTGGTCGGCAAAGTCATAAAATCCTACAGGATAAAAAAGTTACTGGAAACAAAACAGCTTTTTCAAAAGAAGGAGAGAAGGGTACTCATAAAGCACAGCAGGCCTCGAACACTCAAATGCGTATCCCCTCGTATTACCAATTTCGCGATCGCTTTGCTTTAAGTTGGGATGCGCGCGGTAACCCGCAGATCCCCACGAAAAACTTCGAGCACTACACCTACTTTCGCCGCATGCTCGATAAAATACAGCAACACTGGGCGCCCCCCGGCGGCATTCCCTACCCTACCTTTGGCGATGAATACCACCGTATGTCGTTTACGCCAGGTTATACCCGCTATACCAGTTTTCCTTCTCAAGATGTAAAAGTAGTTTTTATGTTAAACAAAGCAGGTGATGTGGTGGATGTAAAACTCTGGGAATCGCTCGGCTATACTTCATTAGACCATTCTTGTACAGAGTCGATTGTGCGCTCCAAAAACTTCGGCCCACCCCCCGAAGAGTTATTGGAAAACGATGCCCTGATTGTACCTATGATTTTTAGGATTGTTGTTCGTTAGAAGTGTTTTGAAAATTAGATAGTTTTTTTATCGCCAAAGAAATGCTGGTGTAAATAGTCACGAATCAAATTTTGTTCTGCTTGTGGTAAATCAACAAAAATACCACCTGCTTTCTTGCCATGCACATTCTTGATATGTAGGCGACAGAGAAGAGGCTTTTTATCTAACAAAAACTTTACCTCAATGACATCCCCAGCATAAAAAGAAAATTTGCCTTCTAATGACAAGCCGCCAACAGAGACATCTATCAATTGGCAGGGCTGCCAGTCACTATCCGTAAAACGATAGTGCCCTGCAATGTTCAGCTTAATACGCCCGCTTTGGCGTCTTTGTTTCTCTGGGGGTCTAAAAGAAGAGCTGTGTGACATTATTTATTCGTTTTTCTTTTGGCTGGCTTTTTCGGCTCGGTTTTCTGGGGGGATTTTTCTCGCAGCGGCTTTTTTTCAGATGTACCTTTCTTTACTGTTTTCTGCTCCATCAAGGCCAGCAATTCTTGAGCAGTGTTGGCTTCTATCCAGTTTTCATTAGCGCGAATAAACTCTTGGGCAAAGTCGCGAGAATTCATCCCATTTTGGTTGCGCATTTCAGGATCAGCACCTGCTTTAAGTAACTCACGCACTGTAGCGACATGGCCTTGTTGAGCCGCTAACATGAGGGCTGTGGTACCATTACTGTCTGTAAGGTTTGGATTGGCTTTTTTGCTTAGCAAAAATTTTACAATCTCTTCTCTGCCATGATACGCTGCGCGCATCAGCGGGGTGCGCCCCATAACCGTGCGGCTATTGACATTGGCTCCTTTGGCTACCAACAGTTGTACCACTTTCAGATGACCTTCATCGCCAGCTGCCATGAGCGCGTTCCATCCCCCGCTTTTAGTGGCATTGACGTCAGCACCTTTATTCAACAAGAACAGTACTATTTGTAAATTGCCGATATAAGCAGCTATTTGTAATGGGGTAGAGCCATCCCAAAAGCGACCATTGGGGTCAGCTCCTTGGGCGACACTCGCCTTTACTGCATTTAGATTTTGCTCGTAGATCGCCTGAAGAAGGTTCTCCATGGGATCGCTCTGGGCTGCCAGAGAGAGGGGTAGGGTGAGTACCAGTATAAGGGCAATTTTCTTCATGGGGCCTCGTGATATTTTACTTTATTAAATTTAGACGTTTAGCAAGTTTGGATTGTTCGCCCGAAAAGTCAAGCGGTTTGAGTAAACAATAGTTTACAAGGGGGAGCGGGTTTGGCAGATTATCAGCATGAAACTTACCGTCTCTGCCGGTCGATCGAATTATGATATCACCTGGAGCGATACCTTTGAGCAACTGGCAGACGAAGTGCATGGCTTGCTGCGGGGGCGTCGCGGCCGGGTATTTGTCGTCACTGACAGCAATGTTGCTCAATTATATGCAAAGCAGATAAAAACAATCTTCGGCGAATACCCGTTGCTGGTGGTGCCGGCGGGCGAGAAAAGTAAAAACTTAGCGCAGGTTGAATCGCTCTGTGAACAGCTTTTGGCTGCTGGGGCCGACCGCTATAGCTTGCTGGTAGCATTGGGTGGTGGGGTGATTGGTGATCTCACAGGTTTTACATCCTCTGTCTATATGAGGGGGATCGATTTTATCCAGATACCGACAACCCTGCTGTCGATGGTCGATTCTTCAGTTGGTGGTAAAACAGGTGTTAACCTTAAAAATGGTAAAAATATGATTGGCGCTTTCTGGCAGCCAAAGGCGGTTTATATATCCCTCCCTTTTCTGGATACATTACCAGAAAATGAACTACGCAGTGGTTTAGCTGAAACTGTTAAAACGGCGCTCATCCGCAGCAAACCACTGTATTACTATATTTCCGGAAATGTGCCGGCAATTCTCGATCGGGATGTCGGTGTCTATAAAATACTCTCTCATGAGAGTATTAAAATTAAAGCAGCAGTCGTCAAAAAAGATGAAAAAGAAATTTCGGGAGAACGCGCCTGGCTCAACTACGGCCATACCTTGGGTCATGCTCTTGAGGCCTGGTTAGGTTACCGCGGTCTCACCCACGGCGAGTGTGTCAGTATTGGCATGATTTTTGCTGCCCTGGTGTCGAAGCGGCGGGGGCTGCTTGAAGAGAAAAAAATTTCTGCAATTTATGAGCTGTTCGGCAATCTAAACCTGCCACGAAACTTGAGAGATTTACCCGGGCGCAAGCAGCCCACAGTAGAAGAGTTGCTTGATCTGATGAACTACGATAAGAAAAATCGGGATGGAACCATCCGCATGGTATTGTTGCGCGATATCGGACGCTGTGAGCTGCCGACACCGGTGGAGCGGGGCGAACTTGAGAGCGCCCTTGAGGAATTTGCGCGTTTATGAAGGTATATGTTATCAACGGGCCCAATTTGAATATGTTGGGTAAGCGCGAGGTGGGCCATTATGGCAGCGGTACGTTAGCCGACCTTGAAGTATTGCTGCGCGAGCGGGCGGTGGGGCAGGAGCTGGTTTTTTTCCAGAGCAACAGCGAGGGGGATCTCATAAGCTACATCCAGGCTTTGCCCCCGGCGTCAAAAGTTATCATTAACGCGGGTGCCTACACCCATACCAGCATTGCCCTGCGCGACGCGCTGCTTGCTGTGCAGGCTGATTTCATCGAAGTGCATATCAGTAATGTCTATAAAAGAGAAACCTTCCGCCACCATTCTTATCTGAGTGACATTGCCCGCGGGGTCATTGCCGGGCTGGGCTTTCAGTCGTATGCCTTAGCGCTGCGCTATTTTCTTGAGGAGCAGGGGGAATAGAGCCCGATATGGCAGAGCTTCTGGTTACGCGCAGAAATGACGGCAGTTATGCCTTGTCTGACGGCGGTCTGCGCCAGGCCTACTTCCGCACAATGCACAAGTTGCTGGCTCACTATGGGCAAAATGCACTGAAAAAAAACCCTGAAGAGATTAAGCAGTTACTGGCGCGCTACCAGGCTTTTGCCGGCAAAGAGTTGCAAAACCCGGACGATTATCTGGAGAAACTGCCGCAGTTAGCGCAACTTATTGGCGAGCCTAACGCAGCGCGCTTTGGCGGCTTTATTGGTCAGCATTTTCTCACCCAACTGGAAAAAACCCAGCAGGGTATCCTTGAGGCCGAGCTGCCTAAAGCTAAAGATATCTACGAAAACCCTTACCGTGCCCCATCCCATGAACTGCTGCTGCAGTTTGGCGATCTGTTTCGGGCAGCCAAGCCACTGGTGTGGCCACCTCCTGAGCAGCTGGCGGCAAGTGATGATGCTACTGTTATTGCCGCCGAATCGCCACCCCAAGACAATAAACCCTTGCCGCCGCCCGGCGCTATTCTATTGGAAAAGCTCGGCGAGGAATTTCGCACGGCAAAAGAGCTCAACTGGTCACCCCAACCCGTGCCCGCCGGCGGTGGCCACGAAGACAGTGCGGCGGCAGCAATCGAGGAAGCAGTACCGCAAGGCCCGGTGCCTGCCCCCGGCGAAAGACTGTTGCAGCAGTTGCGGCTCGAATTTGAAAATGCCAGACCATTGCAGTGGTCGCCTCAAGGCCCCCCAACAGAAGACGAAAGTAATGGCGGAGCAGTTGAGGACCCGGCCATTCCCGCCTTGCCTGTTCAGATTCAGTTGCGGGAGTTTGCCCAGTTATCGGGGATGGTCAGTCGGTTTACCAAAGCGAAAGACAATGCCGGTTACCAGCAGTGGTACAGCCAGTTAAACGGGCGCAGCAAAGTGATCCTGCATCTCAATACGCTGGTTACCCGTTCTGAGCGCGGGGATGAAATCTACTGGCAGAGCGAATTAAACTCTGTGGCGCAGAAAATTGGCCAAAGCAGTGAAGTTGTTGCTAAAATGAAAAATGAAATTGCCGCTTACCGGCAAGTAGTGATGGGCGTACAGCGCGCCTTACAGTCGGCCGTGCAGGCAGGTTTGCCGGGGGCGCAGGCGCAGCAGTTATATGGCCAGATCATAGCCTTGTTTGAGAATAAAGATACGTTAGCTGCCAAGCGTACTGCGCTTAAGATGACCCTGCTGGCGGTAATGGTGCCGGCAGCTAAATCAGTGTTGGAACAGCAGCTCACTGCTTTGATTGCGAAAATAGGGGAGCTTTACCCGTTACCTGAGGCATAATGAACGTTCGCGAGCGGCTGCATAAATACCGGGCTAACGGCACTACGGCGCCTTCCGGGAACGCCTCAGACAGTACAGAACCATCCCCCCTTGGGCTTGAAATAATAGAAGAAACCCTGCTCTGCCACCCTGAAGCTGGGCTTTCCCTTTCGGCTCCAGAACGATTGCAATTGGCGCCTGGTGAGCAGCGGGAACGCTCAAAGATACTTTTTCTGGATGTGGAATGTCTCTCTCTGGGAACGGGGCCGGCAAATATTCCCTGGCTCATTGGCACTGGTTCGTTTACCGATAAGGGCTTTCTGCTGCGCCTGCTGTTGTGCCATACACCGCCGGCCGAGAGCGACTCGCTGGCCTTTCTCGACGAGATCTGGGCAAACCATGATACCATCCTCACGTACAATGGCGCTTCGTTTGACATTCCTCTGCTTAAAAGTCGCTATGCGCTTTACCGCAAGAATTTTCCAGAGCGGCCTCTAACCCATTACGACCTCTACCGGGTGCTACGGCGGATATATCCGGCGAAGCCACAGCGCCTCATAGACGCCGAAGAGCGCATTTTAGGCTTTCGCCGCAAGGACGACCTGCCGGGTTCGTATGCAGGGCAAGCCTATTTCGAGTACCAGCGCTACGCTCGGCGCAATTTATTAGACCAGATAATGCGACATAACCGGGCGGATGTAGCGACCCTAGCGGCTCTAGCCCTTAAATTAGACGAAGCCATCCGGGCAACTGCGGCACAGTACCCTGTCTGGGCGCCTAAAATCCACAAAATAAAAGAAGCAACTCCCCAATTCATACTGCAGGGGCTAGCTGCTAAAACAGAATTAGACGCTGAAGACCGGCGTTTGGCAGCGGAAGCTTATGAAAAATTAGGCCAACTGCGCCGCGCTGCCCGGGAATATTGTCGCGCCGCCCGCAACGGCGAGGCTAAGGCCGTGCTGCCCCTGCTGAAAATTCTCATTAAATTAAATAAAAAAAAGCTCTCTTTGGCGGTAATTGACTATTTTTTATACATAAGTGAAGCTAACCTGCAGGAGAAACTGCTGGCAAAACGACAGGCGCTTTTGAAAAGCGACCATTGAAAAGCTGGTAAAAGCCGATAATTAGTCAAGTAAATAGTTTTCCACCTCCTGTGGATAAAGTGTGGAGAAAGTATCCATAGGAAATATCGATGATGAACGAAACATTTTATTATACTAATAGAAGACAACGTCTGGCGGCTTCCATGTGTCCCGGTTCGTTATTGTTGCTCATGGCGCCACCGCCAGCAGTGCGCAATAACGACACCCACTACCCATACCGCACCTCCAGTGACCTGCTCTACCTAACCGGTATTAATGAAGACAGTTTTGCTTACTTGCTCACCCCAGAGGGGGAGTGTACCATCTATTGCCTGGACCGCGACCCGGAACGGGAGCGCTGGCAAGGACCGGTTATGGGGCGCGAGGCGGTGGCCCAAAAGCTGGGGCTGCCAGTTGAAGCGGTTCGGGAGTACCCGCGCTTCCAGCGGGAGTTAGCCACTCACCTGAAAAACCGTATGACCCTCTATTATGAATTTGGCCAGAACAGCCAAGCTGACCTGCTTATCTTAAGTGAAATTAACCGCCTTAATCGCAATGCCCGCAAGGGGGATTTCGGGCCATCTGCCTTAATTCATGTGCGCCAAGTGCTGCACGAACAACGCCTCGTCAAAGATGAAGCTGAGATAGGGCTGATGCGCCAAGCGGCACAGATTACAGCGAAGGCGCATAACGCCTTAATGCGGCATACCCGCGCTTTTAGAGAAGGAGTGAGTGAAGCAGAGATGAAAGCCTTTCTTGAAGCAGAGTTCCGCCGCGCCGGCGCCGAAGCATTGGCCTACCCCAGTATCGTGGCAGCTGGGGGCAATGCAACCATCCTACATTATGAAAAAACTTTAGGCTATGCCCAACCCACCGATTTGGTCTTAGTCGATGCCGGCTGTGAATACCACGGCTATGCTGCTGACATAACCCGCACTTTCCCGGCGGGAGGCAAATTTTCACCGCTGCAGCGCGACCTATACCAACTTGTATTGGCAGCACAACAGGCGGCCATCGAAAAAACTCGCGCCGGGAATGCTCTCCATGATCCCCATGAAGCTGCAGTGCAGGTACTCTCGCAGGGGTTGTGGGATTTAGTCCTATTGCAGAAATACCCCCGCCGCATGGGCACAAGTACGATCTGGGAGT
>CALHRC010000007.1 GCA_938038265.1 uncultured bacterium | reverse complement strand
CGCGGTACAGGACCTACCTGATAAACTGACATCCCCCGCTGACTTCATTGGCTTTGCCAAAGCCATCATGACCACCGATACTTATCCCAAGTTTACCAGCCGTCGTGTGGGTAACGCTGTTATTGTGGGGGTAGCTAAAGGTTCGGGGATGATTGAACCGAACATGGCTACGATGCTTTCTTACTTTTTTACGGATGCTAAAATAGCGCCGCGTAAACTAAAGAAAATACTACACTGTATAGTAGAAGAGACATTTAATTCTTTAAGCGTTGATTCTGATACTTCTACCTCTGACACGGTATTAGCTTTGGCTAATGGTTTAGCTGGTAAAGTTAACGAAAAAGAATTTATTAAAGCTTTTCGTGAAATTGCAGTTGAACTCACCCGTCATTTAGCTCGCGACGGTGAAGGAGCTACTAAACTTTTTATCGTTGATGTTACAAGAGCACATAGCGACAAACAAGCTAAAAAAATTGCTAAGAGTATCATTAACTCCCCCTTAGTGAAAACAGCAATTTATAAGGGAGATCCCAACTGGGGGCGCATTTTTATGGCCATCGGCAAGACTCCCAATGTTAGCATAAAGCCTGAGCGTATCAAATTGTACTGGGGTCCGGAAAAACTTGAAATAACTAATGACAAACTGAAAGCTCTAAGCGATTACCTCATTGCCAATGAAGAGCTGTTACTCACGGTAGATTTAGGTCTTGGGAAAGGCAAGGCCCGTGTCTATGGCTGCGATTACACCGAAGAATACATTAAAATTAACGCTTATTATACAACCTAATCAACCCGGATTATAATGCAACGCTAGGTAAAGGCCGCTATCAAAAAACTTTATTTTTAAGGAGGATGCCTTAGCAAGGCCAGCTTCTAATTCAGTGTCTTGCTGATCTACCTGCAAGTGAGTCGTCTGTGTTCCCAAGATAAGAGCGAGATTATCCCTAAAAAGATAACTTGCCCCTATTTGGGCTTGCTGCAAGATAACCGATTGCTTGCGCAATAAATAATAGTCGGCAAAACTCGTTTTGTAAGCCCGATCCGAATCTTGCTGGGAGTAATAATAGCCAGCAAAGAGACGCCACTTAGCCGGCAACGTTAGCGCCATACCTGTGGAAAGTGATTTCTGTAGCCCCGCTGTATCTTCTGTTTCAAAACGGATAATTTTGCTATTATGGTACTTACCAAAACGGTCAATTTCAGGAACAGGCAGCGTTAAGCCGAGATCCACATAAAAGCGTAAAAAAGAGAACAAATCATTGGCAACACCACCATTAAGCTGGGGGGCTAATAGGTTGCTCGTCACATATTTTTCTTGAAATTTCTCTGTCACATCATACGTTAAAGAAGGAATTTGAATTCGCTGTGATAGTTTCTGCTCACTATTTTTTTTAACCCAGCCAGCCGGTACAAAGGAGATCCCCAGCTCAGAAGAACCCACACGAGATAGATAGCCCAACAATATGGCAACTGTCAGTTCTTGGCTTTTTAGTAATGAATTCTGTGTTACCTGCACCACAGGTGGCAAATCTATTATGGCTTGAAAGACCTCTTTTGCCGAGCTATCAGCACGTTGCGTATAACATGAGAAACCCAGGGCATTCTCTTCGTTTAGCTTATAGGCTATCCCCAAGACACCAGCAAGACGTGACGTGTTGGTCTCACCATCAAAAGTGGTGCCCTTCGATTTACCAGTAATTTTTTGACGTGAAACTAACGGATTTCCTATGCTACCCGCTGCAGCCCCAAAACCCAAGTTGCCACCCAATACATCAGCAGCAGAAAACGCCAGCATAGAATTTGCTGCATAGGAGCCATCGAGACTTTCTTTTTCAAGAACATTTAAATCGGGTTTATAAGACATAGTGCCATTGCCATCGACTGCTACCGCATAAGGTTTTTTATCGCGGGGCAGAACAAGATATGCTGGATTTTCAGCTACCTCAAAAGCGCCGTCATAACCGACAGAGCGCAAAAGTCCTGTCAAGCGGCCAGCCTCTGTAGGAACGGCCTCGATGGCCAGTGGGAACCAAAACAAAGCGCTGTGCAACGTAAAAATTATAATTCTTTTTGAGGATTTTTGCAGAAAACAATTGAAGCTAAAAAGGCCCTTACTTAAAATCCTCACAAGACTTTTTGCTTACAGCAGACCTGCTCTGTCAATTCATATAATTTTACACAAAAACCGGCTTGCCTGTGTTGCTCGCAACAAAGCACTGTTATCTGTGAAATTGCACCTACTTTGTTCTCGGCTGTATTCTGCAGGTTTGAATTTAGCTTATGAAAAATATCTGCTGTTGCACCAGCCCAAAAATCCCCAAGATATGTATTTATTTTTTTACGAAAATTTGCCCGCCATTATTTTAGGGACCTCGCTGCGCTTAGAAAGAGAAGTTTATCTACATAAAAAACATCCCCCCGTGTTTCGCCGGATGTCAGGCGGTGGCAGTGTCTGTCACTTTAGGGGAAATCTTAATTATGCCCTGATAGCAAATTTACAACAGTGGCCGCAAATCTTTCCGGTGCCTGATTCTTACCGCGTTATCATTGGGGCACTTACAACTGCCATGGGATCTAATGTCGCGATGCAAGGCTTATCTGACATCTCTGTTTGGCAGAGAGGTGTGTGGCGTAAAATTTCAGGTAACAGCCAGGCACGCAAACGGGGATGGCTTTTACATCATGGAACTTTTCTTTACAATTTAACTTCTGCAAGACAAATTTCATATTACTTGCAACCACCAGAAAAACAACCCGCATACCGAAAAAATCGCAGCCATCGGGCTTTCATAGCTACGAGCCTTCCCTGCCGCAGTCGCACAGTCTTAATGCGGAACATTAGCCATTCATTAGTTAAAACTTTTGGTTTACAACTGGCCTATAGCCCCTTGACTGCCCAACAGCAGCTTACAGAATTACGCTCTGTTGGGCTAAGCGCCGTTTTATCTGAAAGGATAAGTTTATGATGATACAAAAACGGGTTTTAGTTGCGGAAGACGATCCGGTTACAGCAGGGATTTTACGAGCCATACTCGGCAGCGCTGGTTTTGAAGTTACCGTAGCCGATAACGGCAAACAAGCTCTTGATGTATTTCTCAATTCCCCTTTTCCTGTAATTGTCACTGATATTGCTATGCCACAGCTTACTGGCCAAGAGCTTATTGAAAACATCAAAGCACATGGATATGAACCTGTTATTATCGTGCAGACCGCAGTGGACGAGGTCCACTCGGTGATCGAAATAATGAAGCAAGGCGTTTTTGATTACGTGCTTAAACCTCTAAACCAACAAGAATTTTTACACAAAATTGAAAACGCTTTTGAAATTGCCGAACTGCGCCAAGTAGAAAAAGCATTAGAGAGAGAACGCGAACTGCGCACAGAACAACAACTGTCAAATCGTAATACCATTGAAAAAATTTTAACTCGCGACTATGATAAATTTGACAAAGAACTTTTTACTAACTTAAAAACCAGCTTTTCGCAAGGCTCCGGCTTCGGGGGACTGTTAGCTCTAATATCTCTAATTAGCGTTCAAGCCAAGAAAGAAGGTGGCAAGTATATCATCGACAAAGAATTGATGGATTTAGTAATACAAAACGCCCAAATGGGCCAGCGTGCTCTTGAGGCTTTCAGTGAAATTGAATCTATCCTCAATGAGCAGTTTGACCTGCAACCCTATACCGTGGCCGAGTTCAGCACGATTATCAACCGGGAATTGCAGAATATAGAACCTCTGATGCAGATAAAAAACACTGTGATCAAATTTGGAGATAATAGCGCAAGTCTCAGTAACAAAAAAGTGAACATTGATCAGAAAAAATTTCTTCAGGCACTCAGAGAATTATTTATCAATGCAATGAAATTCTCAATAGAGAAGAGCTCCATTTTGCTTTTGCTCAATCTGACTTCTAAGAGTCTTATGATTTCTGTTCTGAATAAACCAATTCCGGGGAACAATAATGTCATGGGAATTCCCTCTGAATACGCCCGCATTATTTTTGAACCTTTTTTTAGACTGACCCGCATCGTGGATGAACGTTTCGGAACTCTGGAATTTGGCTTAGGCCTCACGATGGTAGAGAAAATTATCCGCAAACATCGTGGTAAGATTATCGCCGGCAATATTATCGATCATTTAGATATTGGCCAGAAAGGATCTATTCGGGTCAATTTTGAAATTGAGTTACCCCTTAGCGAGTAAGTTGCGCGAGCGCAGCTACAATGCGCTCCATTTTCATAGAACGTGAACCTTTAACTAAAATAACACTGCCTGCCGCATGTGCTTGTTGGATGTCGGCAATTAAGTTAGTTAAGCCTTCTGAAGTGTCAGGGTAATGTGGTATGGTTTTTAGTTTGCGCTTCTGGGTAAAAGCGCGGGAAATTTCTGCTGCCTCTGTACCAAAGGTATAAATATATTTTAGTTCACTGGCAGCACAAAATTTGCCTATCTGCCGGTGCAGTTTATGAGAATGTTTACCTAATTCTTTGAAGTCACCTAAAATAGCAATGCAGGGGCGACCGTCTGCTAATTGCAATGCCGCATCAATTGATGAGCGTGTTGAGGATGGATTGGCATTGTAACTGTCGTCAATCACGGAGAAATAACCGTCAATAATATGCAACCTTTGTTCTTGCGAGCGAAAGTGTGCCAATGAATCAACAATACTATGGGGCGCAAAACCAATATCATACAATACCTGCACAGCTAAAGTTAGGTTTGACAGCAAGGCTTTGCCCGGCAGAGGCCAGTGAAATGGCAAAGAAAAAATTTCTAAAGCAAAACCTTGCGGTAAAATTTTTTTTATTTTTATGGCACTTTCTTTTTTTTGCCAACTAACTTTTCTAACAGGAACACCCTGCTTCTTTGCCAACCGACGGATTAGTGTACCTTTACGGCAATCTTCAGGCAAATAGAGACATCCCCCCCGCATTCCCTTTACAATTTCTGCTTTAGCGCACGCAATATTGTGAATAGAGCCCAAAAATTCAATATGCGCTTCGCCAATATTCGTAATAACGGCAATAGTAGGGCGCGCCATTTTAGAAAGTCGGGCAATTTCACCTTTGTGGTTCATCCCCATTTCAATAACCGCTAATCTAGTATCATCATTAAAGCGAAATAATGTAAATGGAACGCCAATTTCATTATTAAAATTTTTTGCAGTTACCACCGTGCGCTTTTCACCCACAATGGCAGCAATAGTACCAAGAATTTCTTTGGTTGTCGTCTTACCATTAGAGCCGGTCACAGCAATGACCAATGGTGAAAAACGTTCGCGATGACAGCGCGCTAAAGTACCCAAAGCAGCTAAAGTATCGCTTACTTCAATACATTTTGCTCGCGCAAAATTATCAAGTGAAGATAAGCAAGGATGGTTTTTCTCGACAATCAATAGAGCAGCTCCACGTTGCAGAGCATCAGGAATAAAATCATGGCCATCTCTTTCACCGCGCAGCGCAACAAAAATATCTCCCGGTAATACCTCTAAAGAAGATTGAGTAATACCCGTGGTTTTTTCTTCCGGCTGCCACAAATCACCTTCGCCTGTAAGCCATTTTCGTATTTGGGAAGGATAGTATTGAAAAATTTCACGCATGGGACAAAGCACCTTTCTCGAGCATTTTTTTTAAGTCAGAGCGCAACACTTTGCCATTTTTCGTACGAGGAAAAGTCTGGCTCAAATAGACCTTTTTCGGCCGTTTGTAGTCAGCTAAATGAACACGACCATATTCTAATAATTCCTCGGCGTTAAGCTGTGCTCCGGCAACAGGTGTGATAACAATAACTGGCAGTATTTTATCTTGAGCAATTTCTTCACCTAATGCCACACAATCCGCCACTTCAGGATGATTTTTATACACCCGCTCAATTTCATGGGGTGATACCCGATAGCCAAATGTTTTTATAATGTCATCTTTGCGCCCCATAAACCAAAGGTAACCTTCACTGTCACGCCGAGCATAATCTCCCGTAAGAAAAAAGCCGTTGCGTCGCAATCGCGCGTCTTCTTCAGGTAAATTCCAATAGCGTATAAAAAGTCCCGGATCACTTAAAGGTATAGCAATCATCCCTTCTTCACCATTAGGTACTTCGTTAAAATCAGCATCAATTAGGCGGATGTCATGACCCGGCTGTGCCATACCAGCAGAACCGGGGCGGGTTGGCCGATAGATACTATGCGAAATGTAATAAGAACACTCAGACATCCCAATAGCTTCGTAAATGTCTTGCTTAAATCTTTTTTTCCATTCTAAAAAAACGTCGTCAGAGAGATGTTCACCGGCACACATGCAGTGTCTTAACGTAGGCACGTCACTCGCCGTGGCAGAAGTTTTTTGCAATATCTGCCGGTAAATCGTCGGCACCCCTATAAATATGGTACAGCGATGACGGGCAATCAATTCTATCCAATTTTGAGCATTATTTTGTCCCTCATAGACAACTACAGTTTTGCCGTGAAACAGAGGATCCATGAGCCCGGTACCTAAAACGTAAGTCCAATTAAATTTACCGGAATGTAGAATTCTCTCATCACGCCCTTCACCAAATGGAAACCAATACCAAGCAGCTGGCAGCCTACCTAAAAGCGCCCGTTGGGCATGCAAGACACCCTTGGGATAACCGGTCGTGCCTGAAGTATAAACTAAATACGCAGGATCATCACTCCGCGTTATGGCAATTTCGGGTAGCTCTCTCTGTCGGCTTAGTTCTTGTTCAAAATCAAGAAAAGTAAACGTTCCGGTATTCTCTGGTAAAGGACCTTCTCCGCAGAGAATAATTTTTGTCAGGTGTGGCAGATCGGTAAGGTTTGCTGCAAGCTGCTCCCACATCTTCTTATGGGTACATAACACCCTGGCCCCAGAGTCTGCCGCTAAATAGCGAACTTCTTCACCGGTTAGTAAAGAAGAAGTAGGGACCGCAATCCCCCCAAAGCGAATAGCACCTAAAAAACACACCGGATATTCTAATGAATTAGGCAGGCGGATGAGTACGCGATCTTGCGCTTGCAAATTTAGAGAGCGCAACAAGGCGGCAAACTGGGCAGCGCGCTGGTTTAACTGCGCATAAGTTAGAGAATGAATGCCTGTTGTTTCATCCTCCAAAATCATCGCTTCTTTATCACCTAAACCGTTTTTTACCTGACGTTCTAAACAGGCTTCGGCGATATTAAAAAATTCGGGGATCTGCCACTTATGAGGCTCGAAAGGTTTGTTAAACTGCATAGTTACAATATCACTCCATAAGGCCAATTTTCACGAATCACCTGATCGGGTAATTTCTCCAGTATCTCGCGGGTAAATTCAATTTGTTCGCTAGAAAGCGCACCTAACGCTTGCGCTCGCAGCAGAGTCTGTAGGGATTTACCAAACATCGGGGGATCAAGCATCTGGTCTTCAAAACGGATGGCGCCACCTAAGAGGGCATCAGCCTCCATGGCAAGCTCAAGAATTTTCATGTTGCGGCGGATTTCGGTACCTGAAGGAACAAACGCTACTTTACACAAATGAATATGGTTGGGATGTATAACTTGTTTTCCAGTAAAACCCATCGCAACTTCAACACAGGCATGACTATACACGACCTTTGATTCGCGATCACCGTGTAAGTCGAGCCAACGCCTGACATCGGCCGGTTCGCAGTGGTCTTCGGGCAACGCCTCTTTATTTATCAGAACTTCAACACCACCAATCACTCCACGGCCCTGCAGGCGCGCTTCAAAGAGCAATTCAGTCATAAAGGGCTTAAGCTGCTCCTGCCAGCCGTCAGGCGAAATTTGAAAAGCCATCGCTTTAGAAAAATCATGAATGCCAAAAATGACATGGCGCACTGTATCATAAGCCATTAGGCGGTCAGCGATTTTAAGAGATTTGGGATGTTCAATAATAGGTTGGATTTTTATGCTAACATTAAAACCGGCAAGGAAGGCCGATAGATCGCGGATTTCCGCTTCGCCATAACCCTCGCCTGCTTTAGCAAGCACCACATCGTCGAGATAGGCAGCAATGTCGCGTACTAACTCTAAATCTTTGCGGTATTCGTCTGTCAGAAAAGGATTGATGCGCAGGGCAAGACGGGTATTTTTCTTCTCCAGCTTCGGTACTTCCCAGCGTAGTAACTCGCGACTGGCTTCTTTCTGCCGGCAACCATCTTCTAAATCAAACAAAATCGTATGCGCCTTAGACTGCAGCGCTTTGTTGCGCAAACGTTCCGCCGCCTCTTCAATAGATTCATAGGCATTGCGTGCCGGAAAATAACGTACCGGGGGATAGTAAAGCTGTACTCCCGGCCATGGCTCTACCTCGGGCAGGCGCCGGCGGATATTTTCAGCAGAGAAAGTCATTGGGCGCCCCCCAAAGATTGCGCATCGAGCAGCTCCATCCGCCTAATGCTTTCTTCTAAACGTATCAGGCGTCTTGCTTTGTCTATCTCATAGGGTTGCAGCAGGCGATCGTCGAGAATGGCTAAAGCCTCGCCCTGGGCATGGGCCGCATTGAGGGCGTCAATGATCCGTCGGGCCCGTTCCATATCAGAGGCCTTGGGTCGGTACGCTTCATTGGCATAGACAATCTGGTCAGGGTGCGACAAGGTGCGGCCATCAAAACCAAGATCGCGACCCTGGCGGCAGGTAAATTCAAACCCGGCAGTGTCTTTCAAATTCATGTGTGAGCCATCGATCACCCCTTTGCCAAAGGCGCGTCCCGCAAGTACAGTTTGCGATAGCGACAATAGCAGCCCAGCGCGGTCAGATGATGGATAGAGACGTAGCTGGGTTTTCAAGGCAGTAGTTTCTAAGATCAAAAGATCCAACTGTGGATGAGCGGCAAGGTCAGCTACCCGCAACACGGCCCGTGGACTTTCAATCATGGCGGCCAACATGAGGGCCCCACCACCTGCAGTATCGAGAGCGGCAGCCGCTCGAGAAACATCTTCGGCAGATTCAATGCGTGTGAAAACAATACCATGCAGCGGGGCTGAAGCTAACAACCTAAGATCTTCCATCCCCCAAGGGCTGTCGAGACTATTGATGCGCACCCATAATTCCCGACGGGGCGGCGGACTGGCAGAAAGAAATTCTTTAAGTTGCTGGCGAGCCATCTCTTTAAGGTGTACCGGTACCGATTCACCTAAATCAAATAAAAAGGCATCGGCCTTTAAAACTGCGGTCTTTGCAAGGTAAGCTGGTTTATGCGCCGGAACATACAAAACGGAACGGCGCGGGTGATTCGCGAGCTTCATACAGGGTCCGATGGGACAATCGGCCTCCTTAAGTTTGGGTTGCCGCCGACATATCGGCAAGCTGCTATAATAGTATTTAAAATCAGCATATACGGCAAAGAAAAAACATCTTGCAGTTGCATGAGTTTTTTCAAGGCTGTATCCCATGAAAGACCTTCGGGGGAAAACCGCTATTGTCACCGGAGCCGGTTCGGGCATCGGTCACTCACTGGCCATACAACTAGCCGAACGCGGTGTCAATATTGCCGCAACCGATATTAACGAGGTTGCTCTCAAAGAGCTGGAGAGTCGCTTAAAGCGCAGCGGGGTGCGGGTACGCACCTGGAAGGTCGATCACACGAAACTACCCGAAGTAGAAAACTTTCATCGGGAGTTCACCGAAGACTTTATCACCGTCGATCTGCTGTGCAGCAATGCGGGCGCCGGTTTAGGGGCTACAGTAGAAAAAATGACCTTGCAAGATTGGGAATGGATGATTGATCTAAATATAAAAAACAGCGTTTATATGGTGCATCTTTTCGTGCCGGGGATGATCCGCCGGAAAACAGGTCATATTCTTATTACCGCCTCGGTGGCTGGTCTCATAGGCATTCCGGCGATGAGCGCCTACTGCATGAGCAAATATGCCATGGTCGGTTTGTCAGAAGCCCTGCGGGCTGAACTGAAGCTACACAATATCGGCGTCACTGCCCTGTGCCCAGGGGTGATCAACACCAATATCATCCGGGGTGGCAAGATGGTCTTTGAAAATGAAGAGGCAGCAAAAAATATCGAAGAATTTTATGAAAAATACGGCGCCTCGCCCGATGAAGTGGCCACCGACGCCATCAAGGCCATTGAACAGGATATCGGTATCATGCCGACCCCGCTGAATACCGCTGCTTTGTGGTGGGCTAAACGTATTGCAGCTGAGGGAACCACCAATTTACTGGCTTTATTATGGCAAAATGGTTTGTTACGCGCTTTTACTGGTGAAAAGTAAAATGATAAAGTGCGGCTGGGCAGTTAACCGATAATAATTTGAAAGACTCTTTATGCAAGCGGGAAAAAATGAAGGACAGATGACCGTTGACCATGAACTCGATTTCGACGAGCAAGACGACCTTTTGCTGGACGAACTTGATTTGCCCGAAGATGGTTCGTTTATTCTCGATGAGCCACCGACCACTACCGCAGGCAATGAGCAGGCACTTGCCGGTATGCCGGAACCCCCGTCGTTAGATGATCTGGATATCGAGGTAGCCCAAGGCTCAGCCCTGCGTTCTGGCAATACCAATGAAGATTCCTTGATCCATGAATCACCAGCTGCCGCAAACGGTCGCCCGTGGGAAGACGAAATTCTCTCGTCAGAAGAGTTGCCAGCCGAAGAACCCGAAATTGAAGAAATTGACTCGTTGCTTGGCTCTGCCGACTCACCTGAAAGCGGCGATCTCGCAACAGGTGCCACAGAGTTAGAACCCGCCGACACCCGTATTTCTGATCTACCGGATGAAATCATTGCAGATGACACACCCGATCTGTTAGACGCCGAATTAGACGATCTGGAAATTCAGGAATCCGATGAAGCCATCCCCCCCGCAGCGCAAAAAGACATTACCTCACCCAAAATTACACTGGAAAACAAAGGCGAAGTTTCCGCGACAGCACTTGACAACGAAGGACTGCCGGATATAACCGAAGACGAAGACGCGCTCGACCTCGATGAAGACGAGTTTGATTTGTTGCAACCCGAGACTGAAACTGCAGCGGCTGCCGCTCTCGCACAGCAGGATAACGAAGCGATATATGAGCGTGAGATGGAGGGTGCACCTTCAAGCGAGGATTTTTTTGCCGAATCTGACGATGACGAGATATTGCTTAGTGACGAAGAACTTGAAGACATCACGAGCGAAGCTCCTGCAGAAAAAGCACCTCAAGCCGATGATTTTTTCAGCGATGATTCTGAAGAAGAGATTGCACTCTCGGAAGAAGAGCTCGACGGGATTCTCGAAGATGCCGTACCAGAAACGGCGGCGGCTCCAGTCGAAGAGGCTCACGTAACCGAAACGTCACCAGCAGCCGATGAGTTTTTTAGTGATCACGATAATGATGAGCCAGTTTCGCTGTCAGCCGATGAACTTGATGGAATTATGGAAGACGCGGTAGTTGAAGAGCCCGCGTTAGAGAATAACATCCCCCCTGCTGCCAAGGAAATTACTGACGATTTCTTTTCTGAAGACGACGACAACGAGCCGATTACCCTGTCATCTGATGAACTTGATGGAATTATGGAAGATGCCGCAGAAGAGACTGCGGCGACAGAGCCGACAGAAATGCTGCTCGAAGATATTGACCATACACCGGCAATCGAAGTTGAAGAAGAGCCTTTAGCTACAGAACAAAATCAAGAAATACCATTATCTCCAGTTTTTGAAGAAGATGAAGAGGATATCACCCTTTCTGCCGAAGAATTAAACGGTATTTTAGAAGACGCTGATATTCCTGAAGTGGGAGAAGACAGTTTTCAGGTACAGGAAAGCGAGCTAGCTGACAACCTGGCAAACAACCCAGAAGAAGAAATGAATCTGGCGCCACCAGCTGACAGCAGTGATTTCTTCAAAGAAGAAGACGAAGGCCCCATCACTCTGTCAGATGAAGAACTCGATGGCATACTCGCTCACTCCGGAGTAGAGCCTGAGGAAAGCGTCGCAGTAGAACCACTTCCTGAAACCGGTATCTCCTCTTTCGAAAATCCAAGCCCTGTTGAAAGCATACTAAAAGACGACAGTGAAGCCATGGTTCTAACCGAAAACCTCGACAACGCCTCGCTCGACAGCGCCGATACCCGGGCAGCAGCAATTGAAAAAATGAGCGAGGGCCCAATGCCGCCGCGTGAAGAACTGCGCAAGATGATCGCTTACCTTGATAACCTGCTCGGCGAGCTTCCCGACGAAACCATCGCCAAGTTTGCCCAATCGGAATACTTCAAGCTGTACCAAAAAGTTATGGAGCAGCTTGACCTGTAACACTCATGAGCCTGCGGGAAAAAGCGCGCGCTACCGCAGCGCCTAAAAAACCGGAAGTCACCAACATCCCCATGGCTTTAGCGCAAGACGCTGAAATTATTACACCCGCAGATTCTTACCAACAGCAGCCCACACTGCGCAGAACTGACAATCCACACAGCCGGGAAGAAGCCTTTCTGGCACTGTTTGAAATTTTCAAGGAAATAGCTTATGCTACTGACGAAACCGCCTTATTCCGCGGTATCGCCACTGGCCTGATGGCCCATCTTGCAGTTCCCAGTCTCGCATTATTTTTCAGACATAAAGACCGGTTTGTGTTGCGGCATAGCCGGGGATATAAATTAGCTGAAAAAACAGCTTTTCCATTAGGCAAATTACCATCCTTACTTCTGCGCCAACCTGCTCTACATTATATCCACCAGATCAAAGAACAACTGGAAGCAGAGGAGTCACTTTACCTCAGCGCGCTGGAAAAAAGTATCATCGTACCTGCGGTACACAACGGTGAATTGGCTGCCTTTGCCATTGTGGCCTTACCTGAGCGCTCTGACTTCAGCCAGGACGATTTGCTATTCCTGCAGTTATTCGGCGAAACGCTGGCAGCATTTCGCGGTCTAATTGATCGCCTGATCTCGCTAGCCGAACAAGAGCGTGCTTACCACCGCCGCGAAGTCAGACAATCTTTCTTTAATGAATTTACCTATCGTCTGGCAACCACAACAACCGACAAAGACGCCGATCTGCTGCTATCCGAAACATTAAACGAAAAATTCGGGCTGAGGATGTATGTGCTGGTTCTGAAAGAGGATTACTTTTTCAGAGTCCATTGCGCACAGGGGTTGCGCCGTAAAAGCCTTTCAGGTTTTGAAATGGCCCTCAATGATCCCATCATGCAAGAATTACAGCAAGCTCGCGGCTGGCAAATACACGACAACTTTCGCGATGACCGCCGCTTTACAGATCGTCTGGATGAAGAAGATATCACCTTGGCCGACGGCCTAGAAATCCTACCCCTACACCACAATGGCCAGTTAAAGGGCTGCTTTATGCTGTTCGCCTTAGAAAAACTTCTCGCGGGCGATGAGCGATTTTATCTCCAGGGGATTCTGCAAAGCTGGCTCTTTCGCAAGATGACAGATGCTCTGCCCAGACGTCAGGCTACAGACAGTGATTCACCTTACTTACCCCTTAAACGCCGTATTGCCAAAGCAGAAGAGAAATTAGCTGTCTATGGGGTACCCTATACTGGCATATTGCTACAGATTGTAAATTTAGACCGGCTGGAAGGCATTTTTGGTCCCGAGTATGCCCAAACGCTGCGGCATAAAGCGGTAGAAATCATCAGACAACATCTTTCTGATGGGGATTACTGCCTGGAGCTACTGCACGGACAATTCTTTCTGTTAGCCGAAGGCGCACAGTCGGCACAGGCCTTCAAAATAACCCGGCAGATGCAGCGCGACATCAGCGAAATACATCCGCGTGAAGAACTAAGCCCTTTAGTAAGAAGTAAATTTTTCAGCCGCCCAGAAGATGAACTGCCGGAACTCGAGAAATTTCTGCAAATTTGATGCAAAAAAGAAGAAACTGCGCCGATAAATACTTTATGGGGGTTAAACTATGTCGCACCGGATTTTTGCTACTTCTATCTTTTCGCCTTGAAGCAGGTAACGGTTTTCCTAAACCCGACCAGCGGGGTAATGCCTCAGAAAATTTTTCTTCGCAGGGCGCGGTGTTAACCTTGCACTCTGAGCGCGGCCGTTACCACCATAACGAAGCCATCCCCCTGACACTCAAGATCATGAACAAAGGTTACTACCCCATCACGCTCTATCTGCACCGCGACTACCTAAAGAATTTTACTCTGGTAGCGCGCAACCCCGAAGGACGCAGCCTGGCTGTCAGAGATCGAACGTTTGACCGGCGCCCTGACGAAGATTACCTCGACGCCTTTCACCAAAGATATACAGCGACCAATTTTCACTCCCGCGCCATTGTTCTACGACCAGGCGAAAGTATTGAGCGCCCGGTGACCCTGCAGGATCTTGTGGATTTACCCGAAGATACTGACCAAATAAGAGTCAGCGCTTTTTTCTATCCCAACCCGGAACAGTCGCCCGAACTGTTTTTAGAATCAGAAAATACTCTGCCGCTCATTATCGACAAAAAACAACCTTACCGCAATGACAGCTTCAGCGAATCGCTACCCATCGCCGCTCCCATGGAAGTAACGCCGCGCGAAACAGTATATCTGGCTTTATCTGCCGAATACATCCGCGACTGGTCAAATTTTTTTAAGTTTATTTCGCTGCGTGACCTGATCGCCGACTACCCCGACTTCGCCCGAGAATTTATTGCCAGCAGCAGAGAAGAACAGGCGCAAGTACTTGAAAATTTCAAGCGATACCTGATGACCCGCTCTAGCCATCGGTTGATAAAATTTGAGGTACTTGGCAACGTGGGCGAGCAGAATGACCATAAAGCTCAGGTAAAGGTTAAAGCCATTCGTGAAATAGAAGGTTTCCGCCGGGAATTTTATTATATATATTATTTGACGAAAAGCGATTCTTTCTGGCGCATAACAGGTCTTGTGTCTCAGGTAACGAAGTAGAGGAAAGTATGACGGATATTCTTTCGCAAGACGAAATTGACCAGCTACTGACGGCTATTTCCAGCGGGGAAGTTGCCAGGGACGATTTTGCCACACCAGACGAGCAGAAAAAAACCAAGATTTATGACTTTCGTCGTCCGGATAAATTTTCTAAAGACCAAATTCGTACAGTACAGATGATGCACGAAACATTTGCACGTCTGACAACCACTGCTCTCTCTGCCAAACTACGCTCCATGGTCGGCGTACACGTAACTTCAGTAGATCAGCTTACCTATGAGGAATTCATCCGCTCTATCCCTAACCCGACCACACTATCACTGATCAACATGGACCCCCTAAAAGGCTCGGCCATACTCGAAATTGACCCGGCTATTACCTATACAATCATCGACCGACTTTTTGGCGGCCCCGGCGAACACGCCAAACTGACCCGGGAGCTTACCGATATCGAGATGTCGGTAATCGAGGGCATCATAGTTCATATTCTCAGTAACCTGAGGGAAGCCTGGGCACAAGTAATCGACCTGCGCCCGCGCCTGGGTAACATCGAAACCAATCCCCAATTCGCACAGATCGTCCCCCCCAACGAAATGGTAATGTTGATTACTCTGGAAACTAAAATTGGTGAGAGTGAAGGGATGATGAACCTCTGTATTCCCTACATCACCATTGAGCCAATTATCGCAAAACTGTCGGCACAATACTGGTTCTCGTCCATCCGCCGTGGCGAATCTGACATTAATAAAAATATCATCACCGGCCGCCTCGAACAAGTACAAGTAGAAATCTCTGTAGAGGTCGGTCAGGTCACCTTACCCTTCTCCGAAGTCATGCAACTGCAAAACGGAAATATCATCAAGCTGGGTAACCTCACAGTGCGGGATGATTTTATTTTCAAAATTGAAGACCGGCCAAAATTCAAATGCCGCCCGGGTCGCGTAGGTTCTCACCTTGCCGTGCAAATCGGCGAGCCCATTCACGACGTACCAGATGAATTTCTCATTACAAGTCGCTCCCAAGAGGAATATTGATGACCGACGAGCAGGCTTATTTTCGCCAATTGCTGCGTAAGCCGAAAGTAAAAATTGCTTTAGTGGGCGCCACTAATGACCATACAAAATATGGTAACATTATTTTTAAAAATCTGCGCAGCAAAGGCTATACTGTGTTTCCCGTAAACCCGCGAGCAAACCATGTCGATGGCGTAACAGCATACCGCTCCATCGCCGACTTACCTGAACAACCCGATATTATTAACTTTGTTATTCCCCCCAAGCTGGGGATGGAAGTACTAAAATTTTCTTTAACACAAAATCTCGATAACTTCTGGTTCCAGCCCGGCGCTGAAAGCCCCGAAATTGTTGAACTGCTGAAAAATTCAGGCAAGCATTTTTTAGCGGATGGCAGCTGTATTATGGTGATGGGCCTCTAAATATGAATTATAAGAACAGGGGTATGGAATTCCATACCAAATTAAAGGAAAGCCATTGTTCAGGAATTCCTGAACTTAAGATAGGGAATTCTCCATCCCCAAAACCATCCCACAGGCGACATAATCCAGCTTTTTAGTAACTAACAAGTCCCTGCAGGGGGATGGAACTCTACCTGTGTTCAGGAATTCCTGAACAGACGGGGAGTTCCCCCTCGATGACACCTTGCGGCGCGACAAAACCCCTTATCCGACACAACATGTCGGACAAGGGGCGCCATCCGACACTTCCTGTCGGACGGTGCTGGGTGGGGAATTCCCCAGCATAGATGCGACATAATACAAGTTTTTTGGTAACTACCGGGGGATAGCGGCAGCTTTTGTTCAGGAATTCCTGAACAAAACCCATAAAATATCGCCTTCAGGGAGAAAACGTACACCCAGCCAATCTTAAGTCCATACAACTTTTCATGGGGTGCCAGCCGTTGAGCGACCCATGGGGATGGCGCACATAGAACCATAACAGCCCCCATGTCCGATGTAGAGTCACACACCTGCCTGTCGTAGCACAGCTGTAGTTGTCGGTAACCAGAGAGCAATATATCCGATTGCTATTTGGGTCTTTCAAACCTCTTCAGGCACGCTCAGTTTGCATAGTCTGTCATAGATTGGCATACCTCTGCCATCTTCCATACAGGCGAGAACCCGCAGTTTTAGCTGCCTTTGAAGTAGCGCAAATTGCGCTTTAAGTGCTGCTATCCCAACTAATTGTACCTTCTTAGCCCCTGCCTTCAAGTTAATTTTTTACTTAAAACCACTTAAAGAGGCTTTACACTTATTGTAAGCAACCCCACTGTAACCTATCTTTCCAGGCTGGATATTAAAACAGGCTATTTCACTTGCCGCGCTGACTCGTTTCTTCGTACTTTACGATTATGAAAGTTAAATTGGTTGTCATTTTAGTTTCTATAGCTTTAGCTGTCGGAGTCTTGTTGGTCAGCACGGCCAGTGAGGCCTCACACCCCCACTACAAGCTACATGAGTTTGCCCAAATTTATATGAGTGAACCGGGCAAGCTTGACAACCGCTTTATGACGCTCTATGGCAAAGTAAAAGAAGGTTCTATTTACAAGAAAGGCATCACTGCTGATTTTGTGATTGTTGACGAGGGGCATGAAATGAAAGTTCACTTTACCGGGAAAACCCTGCTGCCCGATACTTTTAAAGACGGCGCGGATGCTGCGGTTGACGGTCACTATGACCCGCAGAGCGGTCGTTTTATTGCCCAGAGCGTGCTGGCCAAATGCGCGTCTAAATATGAAGGGGTGGGCAATTCTACCCAGATGAAACATCCAGACTCAATACGGAAATACTGACATGATACAACTTGGCTCTGTTCTTTTTGCTTTTTCCCTGGCCACTTCGGCTGGGGCCGTACTTAGTGCCATTATAGGCCTGCGGGTTCGCCGGGAAAGCTGGCTTATTTTATCACGCCAGTTGACCTACCTGCACTTTTGGGTGATTACTGGTGCCGTAGTAATTTTGCTGGCGCTACTTGGCAAAGCTGATTTTTCCGCAATATATGTCGCAGAGAATGTCAACTTGGCATTGCCCTTGTTTTATCGCTTCACCAGCCTTTGGGCAGGGCAGGCCGGCTCCATGCTCTGGTGGAATTTTTTATTGGTACTCTTTTCCGCCATAGCGATTCGGAATATGGAGAAACGGGAATTGTCGCTGGTGCCTTATATGATCATCATTTTGATGTTCACCAGTTTTTTCTTCAGTGCTCTGGGGAATTTTTCGCCTACTTCAGATCCTTTTCGTCTTATTACGGCTGGCGGCCAACCCTTTGCCCAGGCAGACGGTCGCGGCTTAAATCCTCTGTTGCAGCACTGGGCCATGATTATCCATCCCCCCATCTTATATTTGGGTTATGTGTCATTTTCTGTGCCCTATGCGATTGCGATGGCTGCCTTAATACGCGGCCAGGTCAATCTGGAATGGACACAGCTGATCCGCCGCTGGACTATTTTCAGTTGGTTTTTTCTTGGAACAGGCATTTTGCTCGGCGGTAAGTGGGCTTATGAAGAATTAGGTTGGGGCGGCTACTGGGCGTGGGACCCTGTCGAAAATGCCTCGCTGATGCCATGGCTTACCGGTACGGCATTTCTGCATTCTATTATTGTGCAGGAACGACGCGGCATGCTTAAAGTGTGGAATATGGTATTAGTCTCGCTCAGTTTTGTCATGACCATCTTCGGTACTTTTCTCACTCGCTCCGGCGTGGTAAACTCAGTGCATGCCTTTGCCAGTTCCAATCTGGGGCCATTCTTTGCTGCCTTCATGGTGCTGACGATTTTTTTCAGTACCTGGTTTATTGTGTTAAGGCTGCCGATACTTAAATCTGACCGTCCCTTTAATTCCTTTTTATCGCGGGAAGCAGGCTTTCTGTTTAATAATGTTATTCTGGTAATTGCTCTGTTTGCGGTCATTTGGGGTACCATGTTCCCGGCAATCTCGGAAGCGGTCACCGGCACCCGGGTTTCAGTCACCGCCACCTGGTTTAACAAATGGATGGTTCCTTTGGGACTGATGATTTTATTCCTCACCGGTGCGGGTCCGCTGCTGGCCTGGCGTACTACGGCTAAAGCCACGCTGGTAAAAAATTTTCGTCTGCCCATCGCTATGTTTCTGTTGGTTGGATGTACTTTCACTGCCATACGCTACCTTGAGACCGGTAGCTTTGACTCTGAAGCCATGCAGCCTCTGGCCGGATTGACCTTTGCGCTCTCAGCTTTTGTCATCACTGGCGTCGTTGAAGAGTTTATCCGTGCCACGCGCAATCGAGTACAGTACACCAGAGAAAACCCTCTGGCGGCTTTTGTGTTAATTTTATTTCAAAATAAACGCCGGTACCTCGGCTACATGGTACATATTGGGTTGGCTATCCTGTTCGCTGGTTTTGCTGGCAAGGCCTTCTCTACCGAAACCAAGATGGAGCTCTCGGTAGGCGAAGCGAAAACATTTGACGGATATACAATTCATGTCTCGGGCTATGAAACCAAGCGGGTGCCGGCAACTGGCCCAATGCTCTATACCACCCAGATCGTGACCATTACTGCTTATAAGAATAATGAATTGGTTGGGCGCGATACTACAGAAATCCGCCAGTACCCGATGTTTAGTTTTCAGACGGGGGGATTTACCGACCCGCCGCAGACAACTTCAGAGCCAGCGATTCTAAGTGGAATTCTTACCGATGTCTATGTGCAGCTTGGCGGCGTAAATGACGACGGTCGTCTGGTCATTCAGGTGTGGATCAATCCTCTTGTATTCTGGGTGTGGTTCGGGTTCGGTTTTTTTGTGATCGCCTCGTTGTTTCTGCTGCTGCCGGTCGGAGAAAAGAACAAGATACATCTGTTCGGAAAAGAATTCAGCATACAGCCTCTGCCTGCGACATAATTATCCTTGACGCAATACAAAAGCCCCACAACGGAGAAGTAATGCGGGGCTTAAAATACTGTCCTTACTGTGGCAAGGAAAAACGATTCGAGTGCCAGTGCGAATACGGCAAGCTGATGAAGATGAAGATGGAGCCAAACGAACGCCAGAAAGATTTTTTCTTCAAAAAGTACTGCCCTAAATGCGGTGCATCTTGCACCCAGATGACCTGCAAACAATGTGGATTGTCTTTCTCTGAGGAAGACTTCTGGAATATTAAAAGCTGGTAAACCTTAAAAAAGGGCACGGCTTTTGCACCGTGCCCTCGTGCTGGAAACCCTCCACTGGCACAGAAAATCCGCGCCAGAAGAGAAGATGTTCAATTGCCGAAAGACTTACAACCGGGAGAGTTGGTCATCTTCCTGTTAAGAGTATCGACCATCCCCTGTACTAAACTTAAATTATTGTCTGCAAAAGTTATGTAAGAATATTATTGTTGTGTAACTCATCGACAAAAAATAATAACAAACTTCGCTTGTCTTATGGGATTCTTAACGTAACATGCTATGCTGGTTTAGTTTTTCAAAATAAGATCCTATCACACAAAAATCTTGACATGAAGTGGGCGTGACCTCATTCTTGCCAGCGGTTTGCTGGAGCTATGGCCAAAAAAGTTTTTTACAATAAGCGTCACAAAATACCCAAGTGGCTTCAGCCTTATCTGGTATGGTTCTTTCTGTTACTGCTTGCCTCGCCATTCCTTATTTTGTTCGGCACCACTGCCAAAACGCCAAGAAAATTCAATCTTATAAACATAGGCGCCACAGCTAACACAGAAGAAATAAAGCGTTTTCAGGAATCGTTTCGTCAACTGCCTGCCGACTGGCACCAACGTGAAAAAGACAGAAGCCGGGTTGGGCAAAGCCTGAAAAATCTGAAACTGAAAAACTTTAGAAATGAACTAGTTGCCGAAGAGAACTGCAGCAATTTTATTTTTTATCCGGAAAATAAATATAATAGTTTAATTTTGATTAGCATACCCTGGAATGCTCCCAATGGTATCCAGTTAACTGCTGCTGCCCTGAGTGCGGCACAGCAGAACCACAGAGCCAACCAGTCCATCCTGCTGCTGCTTTCCGATGATTACAACCGCTGCCGGGGTAACCGAAATTTGCGGGCCAAACTGAAAGCAGACTTTGCTGCCCAGGTAAATTCGGGGGTAGTTTTCTTTCAAGCCACCACTGAGGCAATTAACCCCGCAGCGGGCGGCTATAGGGTTATTTCCGTTGATGCCGCAGGTATGATTCCTGAATTGAAATATGCCGGACATGCAGCCCAGCTTATCGCCAATGCCCTGCCGATTTTTTTCGGCGAAGGAGACGCTCTGCTATTAGATGGCCTGCCGTTACTTAAAGTACCGCTGCAGAGTTTATCGCCTGGCAATATTGAGGTACAGATTTCCGGTGTCGTTGCCAGGATTGCCCAGAGTGACCCGAATATTTTTGCACCCAAATCTTTCTGGCTAACAACCGAGCGACAATTAAAAAAAGGCGCTGTGGTAACGATTGTAATCTTTCTTGTAATTCTGTGTTTCATTCCATTGATGAACCGACTAACCCTCAAGCGAACTTCTTTCTCGCCGGTTAGTGGCACTATCTCTGCGCTGTACTTTGCGCTAATACCGGTACTGGTCAGTCTGCTCATGCGGTTTCTACCGAAGGGTAAAAGTCTCGCAACGTTAGCTATCATCTTTGCTGGCGGCGTATTCGTTTTGTTCTTACTCTTCAAAAGAATTGAAAAAAACATCCTCAGCATTGCTACGGATTCTTCTTCGGCATTGTTCTTTTTCTTTATCATGATGGCTGTGGGTTCCATAGTAAATCCTGCTGCGGTACTTTTATTGTTCCCGGCAGCATTACTTTACGGATTCATTAAAGAAAGCTCGGTAGCAACCGGCTGGTTTATCATTTTGCTGGGGATGGCTCTCCCCTTAACGACCTTCTGGTTCGGACAACAGAGTTTCGATTTTCTGGCACTCCTATCCCGCCGTGAAACATCCTTTGAGTTTGGTTGGGGGATGGCCATTTATCTCTCTCTGCTATTTGGCTCTCTCATGTCGCTGATGAACCGCAATGTCCCGCGGTTGCCCTGATGTCGGTGAATATTGCAATTATTGGCGCCGGCAGAATTGCATGGTTGTTAGAAAAAGATCCCCTGCGTTACAAGCCTTGCACCCATGCCGGAGCCTTAAGGGCCTTAGCTGCCCAAAAACGATACCAGCAGTTCAATTTCTCAGCCATTATTGATCCCAACTTAAAGCGCGCCCAGGGCTTAAGAGATTTTCTAAGGCTGCCTCATCTAAAAGCAGCAGAGGTCTCAACAAGTATGGCAGCTCTCAAAGATCACCCCCCAGAAATAATTGTCATCGCCGCTTCAAGTGGAGTACACTATCCGCTATTCAAACAAGCGCTTGCATTACATCCTCGCCATATCGTAATAGAAAAGCCGGTAGCGATTAACGCCTCACAGGCCCGGCGAATGCAAACTCTCGCCCAGGCTGCCAACACTCTGGTTTGGCCCAACTACGAACGGCGTTTCCATCCCAAATACCGCTATTGGAAAAAGAATTTAACGCACAAACTTGGCACCCTGCTGGGTTATCGTGGGCTTTTTCTTGCGCCCAACACGGAATTATTTCCCAATGAACGCTGGGAAGGCGTACTATTGCATGACACAACGCACCTGCTCGATCTGGTGCAATTTTTCTTTGGCCCTATTACAAGCCACCACGCTGATTTTACCACCACGCGGCATCGTCTCAACTGCCAGCATCTCTCGGGCATTTCGGGTGAGCTGACCACTATTGCCAATAGCAGAGCTTTTCATCTTGAGCTTGAAATTATCGGCAGTAAAGGGCGCGTAACGCTTGGCAATGGTTTTACTCGCTGGGAACCTGTCCGGCGCAGCAAATTTTACAGCCGTTTCTGTAGTTTGGCCACTGCTCAACTCTTACCGGAAAAGCCAGTCACTACTAAAAACAATCCTTTTCTGCAACTTTATCGTCAAATACTTAGTCATACAAATGAGAACCTAAATAATGAATATTTTTTTGATGCCTGTGCCAATGTACAAATTCTGGCAGAAGGTTAATTTTTTTATTTTTTTACTTGCCTCTTTGGGGCAGGTACCGCCGCTTATAGCGCAAAATACAGCCCCACAACCGGAGACAATGTTTTTTGAAGTTCAGCTGCTTGGTTTTCCGGCAGGCTTTGCTCGTCTGGAATTTTTGGGCACCAGAGAATGTAAACCGGTTTCCCCCAGTGCCGACTGCGATTTATACCGCTATTCCGTAAACCTGTCGAAGTTAAGAAATTTACTGGGCAAAGTTACCATTATTAGCGATGTTTACATTCGCCGCAATGATCGGGAAATCATGAGTAATTTTACAATTATTAAAACCGAACAGAAACGCCAGGATATAAATATTGAACGCGATGAACAAGCGAACATAATAACCATATCGGATGGCAGTCAGGTATATGCGCAACTTCCTTTATTACCGCAGATACAGACTTTAGCCAGCTTGCCCCTCACCATCCGCGAGCAAAAGCAGTTGGGCTATGGCCAATTACCGCTGGTACTCGACATTCAACTCGAAACTCTGGTTTATACGACGGAACAAAACGGCGATAGATATATCGTAAAAAAAGATGGCAAAGAATACCTGATTTTTTCCGGCCCTTCATGGGAGCCGGAAAAAATTGTTGTGTTGCCAATCATATTGCTCGGTACCCCAATCGGGGATATAACAGCTACCCGACTGAGAAAATAATTAACCTGCAGATCTCAAGCGCGCGCGTAAAACCAGCACTTCGCGCTCCTTTGCTTGCAGAGCTTCTTCGCCAACGACTGGCTTTTTAAGTAGTTGGTCAAGTTTTTGCTGGACACTGTTACGGTCAATTTCTTCAGGCAAAACAGCTCCTTCTACCAGAGCAGTCACTTTATTGTTGCGGATTTCAGCAAAGCCCGACTCAACAACATAAACCTTTTTGCCCTGCGGTGTGAGTACCACTACTTCGCCAGCAGTAAGTTCGCTTACCAGAGGTGCATGACCTTTAAGTACGGCGAAATTTCCCACAACACCAGGTAAGGCCACTGACTCGGCCTCACCTTCATAGAGACGACGCTCCGGCGAGATGATGGTAACGTGCAGAGCCATATCAGCCACTGAAGCCCATTTCACGGGCTTTGGCGACGACATCGTCGATAGTTCCGACCATGTAGAAAGCCTGTTCAGGATAACGGTCGTATTTACCAGTCAATACTTCTTCAAACGAGCGGATGGTATCCTCGAGTTTGACGTATTTGCCCGGTAAGCCGGTAAACTGCTCGGCCACAAAGAATGGCTGTGACAAAAAGCGTTCAATGCGCCGCGCACGGTTTACGATCTGCTTATCTTCTTCAGAAAGTTCATCCATACCGAGAATGGCAATGATATCCTGCAGGTCTTTGTAACGCTGCAAAATCCGCTGTACCTCGCGAGCTACGTTGTAGTGACGCTCGCCGACAACACCGGGGGTTAATGCGCGGCTGCTTGAAGCCAGAGGATCCACCGCAGGATAGATACCCTTTTCTGAAATTTTTCGGGACAGAACGGTATTGGCATCCAGGTGGGTAAATGCCGCTGCCGGTGCCGGGTCGGTGATATCGTCAGCCGGTACATAGATCGCCTGAACCGAGGTAATTGCGCCTTTTTTAGTAGAGGTAATCCGCTCCTGCAAGGCGCCCATCTCTGTAGCCAGCGTCGGTTGGTAACCCACCGCAGAGGGCATGCGCCCTAGCAGGGCCGATACTTCGGAACCCGCCTGAGAAAAACGGAAGATGTTATCGATAAACAACAGAACGTCAGTACCGGATGAATCCCTGAGCCACTCGGCCTGGGTCAGAGCAGAAAGCGCTACCCGCAGACGAGCTCCCGGCGGCTCATTCATCTGGCCATAGACCAGACAAGTCTTATCAATTACACCGGACTCTTTCATCTCAAGCCATAAGTCAGTACCTTCGCGGGTACGCTCACCCACGCCAGCGAAAACAGAATAACCGCCGTGCTGCTTGGCAATGTTGTTGATTAACTCCTGAATGATTACGGTTTTGCCCACACCGGCACCACCGAAGAGACCAGTTTTGCCACCGCGGATGTAGGGCTCCAGTAAATCAATCACCTTAATACCGGTTTCAAAAATCTGAGTTTTAGGCTCGATATCGCCAAAACCGGGAGCTGGGCGGTGGATAGGGCGGCGTTCGTCAGTTTCAATAGGACCCATTTCATCGACCGGTTCTCCCAGTACATTGAAGATCCGACCAAGAGCTTTGAGCCCTACCGGAACCGTAATTGGCGCGCCGGTATCATGCACTTCCTGGCCGCGCATCACGCCATCAGTACTGCCTAAAGCCACCGCACGTACTTTGCCGCCGCCCAAGTGCTGCTGCACTTCGCAGACCAGCTTTTCGCCGCGCACGGTAAGTTCTAATGCATTGTAAATTTCAGGCAAACTGTCATCGGCAAAAGCGACATCCAACACCGATCCGATTACCTGTGATACGGTCCCTTTTTTATTTGCGTTTTGGCTCATTCTCTTCTCCTTAACTTTACCTAAAAAACTCAGCCGCTAATGGCGGTAGCACCACCCACAATTTCAGCAATTTCTTGGGTGATTTTTGATTGTCGCGCCCGATTATAGTCAAGCGTCATGGATCTAATCATATCGCCGGCAGCATCGGTTGCATTTTTCATGGCAATCCGGCGGGCAATCTGCTCGCCGGCAGTGGATTCCAGTAATGCCTGGTAAATACTCACCCGAATGGCGCGCGGCAAAAGCGCCTGAAGTATTACTTCAGGCGCGGGTTCAAAAATGACATCCCCCCCGACTGCTGCTTTGTCATTGCCAGTTTCCAGACTAATTGGTAGGATGGTATTGGCCACCGGGCGCTGCACCACAGCGTTGATATAATGAGTGAAAATTATTTCAACGTGGTCAAGCTCACCATGGCTGTAGCGGCGCATGAAATCGTCAGCATAGCGGGAAGCCAGTTCAAACGATGGCTTATCATCCATTTTGGTCTCAGCGCTGGTAAATTTCATGTTCCTGAAGTTGAAATAGCTGACGGCCTTTTTACCGATCAGGTGGATTTCGAGTTTGGCGCCAGCCTCTGCCAGGGCGCTAATACGGCTCGAAGCTAAGCGCAGAACATTGGAGTTAAAGCCGCCGCACAGCCCGCGGTTAGCGGTAACAATGAGTAGCGCGGCTTTGTTAATCTTTTCCCGCTTGGCCAGCAAGGGATGATCCATGTGACTGCCCAAAGATGAAAGTGATGAGATCAGCTCTTTTATCTTCACAGCAAAAGGCTGCGCTGCCTGAACACGATCCACCGCTTTTTTAGCTTTAGCAGTCGATACCAGTTCCATCGTGCGGGTAATCTTCTGCGTATTGGTAACCGAGCTGATGCGGTTTTTTATTTCACGGGGACTAGCCATATTTGCTTAGCGAATATCCGCAGTTTTACCTTCAAGATAGCTGGTAGTAAAATCTTCCAGTACCTTGTTTAGTTTACCTTCATCGGGTAGATTTAGGGTATCGGTAATGGTCTGCAGTAACTCTGGATGGGCCTTTTCAATAAAGCCAAGTAGCTTCTCTTCATAATCGCGCACTTGTGCTACGGGTATTCGATCCATATGGCCGCGAGTTCCGGCATAAATAGCAATGATCTGTTTTTCAACCGGCATCGGATTGTACTGCGATTGCTTAAGCAGCTCCACCAGACGGAAACCGCGGTCCAACTGCTTCTGGGTAGCGGCATCAAGCTCGGTACCTAACTGGGCAAACGCTTCTAAAGCGCGGAACTGGGCTAAGTCAAGACGCAGCGTCCCGGCCACTTTTTTCATGGCCTTAATTTGTGCGGCACCACCCACGCGCGATACGGAAATACCTACATCGACAGCGGGACGCACGCCAGAGGCAAACAGGTTGGGCTGCAGGTAAATCTGACCGTCAGTAATTGAAATTACGTTGGTGGGGATGTACGCCGACACCTCGCCTTCCTGGGTTTCAATGATTGGCAGCGCAGTAAGAGAGCCGCCGCCATATTTTCTGGAAAGTTTAGCTGCGCGCTCCAAAAGACGGCTGTGTAGGTAGAAGACATCCCCCGGATATGCTTCACGTCCTGGCGGACGTTTGAGCAGTAGTGACATTTGGCGGTAAGCATTTGCTTGTTTGGAGAGGTCATCATAAACACAGAGGGTTGCTTTGCCTTGGTTGTACATAAATTCTTCGGCCATTGCGGTACCGGAATAGGGAGCAAGGTACTGCATGGGCGCTGGATCTGAAGCGTTGGCGGCAACAATGATGGTGTAGTCCATCGCACCGGCTTCTGTCAATTTATCGATAACGCCAGCAACAGTTGAGGATTTCTGACCAATGGCCACATAGACACAAATGACACCTTTGCCTTTCTGGTTGATGATCGTATCAATGGCAATAGCTGTCTTGCCAGTACCGCGGTCGCCAATGATTAACTCCCGCTGTCCCCGACCAATTGGGATCATCGAATCAATCGCTTTAATACCGGTCTGCAGCGGTTCTGTCACCGGCTCGCGTTTGGCTATACCAGGAGCAATAATTTCAACCGGGCGGGCAGACTTCGCATTGATAGGTCCTTTACCATCAATGGGCTCACCCAGGGGATTGACCACACGACCAATAAGCGCCTCTCCCGTTGGTACCTGCAAAATGCGCCCAGTTCTTTTTACCACGAACCCTTCACGAATTTTCAGATAATCACCTAAAATAACCACACCGACGGAGCTTTCTTCAAGGTTGAGCGCAAGACCGGTCGTGCCATTCTCAAACTCAACCATCTCCCCGGCCATGCAGTTTTTCAGGCCGTAGATCCTTGCAATACCATCGCCCACTTCAAGGACGGTACCTACTTCATCGACCTGAAGATCCTGACCATAATTCTGGATTTCCTTCGTCAGTACCGACACAATTTCTTCTGTATTGATTTTCATGACCTATTACTCCTTGCACCTGATTACTGCCAGGCTTTCTTTACCTGGGCGTTGGTCTCTTTAACCCGCTTAACCCAGTCATTGAGGTACCGGCGCACGGAACCATCCCAAAGGTAATCGCCGATACGGATGACTGCGCCGCCTAACTGTTCGGGTACGATTTTTACTTTCGGGCGGATATCCAATTTACCCTGCGCGGGCAGACCGAACGCTTCCCGATTTTTATCTATGGCATCTTTAATCTGCTGCCCAAACTCGCTGCCTTCATTAAGCACCTCAGGGCTTAAATCGCGGCTTAAATATATCGTGGCGGGCACCCGAGAAAACTTTTTGTCGTTTTCTTCAATGATAGCTTCGACGATCTGGGCCAATTGAGCTTCACGTCTTTTATCTACCAGCACCAGCAGAAAATTTAATACCTCTTTCGGTACCTGTTTTTCAAATGCCTGGCGGATGGCTTTTTTCTTAACTGAAGCTTTCACCCGAGGCGACTCAAAAAACGCCTTGAGTTGCTTATTACCGTCAAACAACGTAACTATAGAAACAAGCGCTTCTTCTGCGACCAACGGCTCAACACCCGTGGAGAGAAGCGCCTGAGCATAGTTTGTCAACACCTCATTGCGTATCATTAGCTACCCTGGATGTTGCTTTTCCGGATTGCCCCAAGCTCCTGCAAGACAATCTTTTTATGATCTTCATCATTTATGTCCCGCTGCAGAATACGGGAGAGAATCTGCACTGTAGTCTCAACTGTACTTTGCTCAAGCTCGCTGATGGCTTTGACTTTCGCCTGCTCAATGTCAGCCTGGGCACGTGAGAGCAGACGCTCCGCTTCTTCTTTTGCGGCAGCAATGATTTTCGCCTTCTGTACCTCAGCATCTTTCTTGCCTTCGTCAAGCAGTTGCAGTGCCTCGGCCCGAGCGGATTCCATTTTCTGCTCATACTCTCTGAGTAAATTCTCAGCCTTTTCGCGCAGTTCCCTGCTTTCCTTTAGATCATTTTCAACCCGCTCATTTCGGGCATCAATTGCCGAAATGATAGGCTTCCAGGCAAAAAGCCATAGAACCACAAGCACCACAATAAAGGTAACTGCGGTCCAGATGACAAGACCCGGATTAACCGCGAGAAGGTTAAATGATCCTGCTGCTAAGAGCGGCATAACCTCTTAAAGACTCTTACAAAGACCTGATATCAGACTTTGTTTTGCAGAAGGTAGGCAATTACAAGGGCGAAGAGACCTACCCCTTCAATAAGCGCTGCCCCAATGATCATTGCAACTTGTATCTTATTGGCCGCTTCGGGCTGGCGGCTGATACCTTCTACCGCGCTGCCACCAATGCGGGCAATACCGACACCAGCGCCTAAAACCGCCAGACCGGCGCCAATCGCAATGCCGAGAGCCGCAATTCCTGATGCTATACTAGTCATGTTGATCTCCTTAAAACTTATTTTACTATGATCTTATCAGTGCCTATGTTGTACGCTGCCTATAAAGAGTGCAGTTAAAAAAGTAAAGATGTAAGCCTGCAGAAAGGCCACAAACAGCTCAAGCAGAAAAATTGCCACTGAACCCATAATACTCAGAGGGACAATCCCCCAACTCTGGAACTGGAAGATAAAGCCGAGCAGTGCCAGAATAATCAAGTGACCGGCAGTCATATTTGCCAAAAGACGAATTGCTAAAGCAAAAGGCTTTGTGAGAAGGCCAGCTATCTCAATGACCCACATCAACGGGAAAAGCAACCAGTGTATACCCCCCGGCACAACATTACGTATAAACAAAATACCCTGGTGAGCAAACCCTGCAATGAGGATGGTTAAGAAAGTAATCCCAGCTAAAGTTGCCGTAACTGAGATATCCCCCGTAGCAGTAATGCCGGGCCACAGCTTCACTGCTAAAGGTAATTGTAAGCTGTCATGGTGGTCGCCTTCATGATGTAACCACCCCAGAGCTTCGCCGGCCATTTGGTATATTTCTCCTAAAGGTGGGATTAGACCAAGCAGATTTAAAATAAGAATAAAGAAGAAAAAGGTCAGCAGCAAGGGCTCATAAGGATGCGAGTGATGCCCCATGGAATCATGAGCAATGTTATTGCGGACAAACGAAACCAGAGATTCGATAAAAGCTCCAAAACGTGAAGGCGCCTGGTAAGGATTTTTAGCAATTTTTCGCGCAGTGGGCACCAATAGAAGAATAAGAATCAGAGAACCAACCCACATCATCACCACACGCTTGGTGATCGACATATCGAGACCATTGACTTCTAAGTGCCACAGGGGAGCGTCAGCTAAATGGTGCACAATTACGTCGCTGATCTTGAACTCATCGGAACCATGCCCCGTTTCGGCAGGAACATCCGCCGTGGCTTGCTCAACCTGCTCATGTGCAGCAACTTCAGGCTGTGAAGACTCAACAACCGGCTCGGCCGACAAAACTGGAAGAGCAAGTAAAAGTGCAGCGATGCTTTTTTTCATGTCACCTTTTCCGCAAGTGTAATAAAGACCAAACAACGTCCCCGATAAAACCGAGAACAACTACAAGAACAAAAGCGAGGAATAACTCCAGCTTGCTTTGCTGAGAAAGCAACGCCGGCGGCGCCACCGCCAAACCAACAGCAATAACCAGAAAGCCGATCAACCGTATAGTAAAGGCGATTGTATAGGCCTGCCAGCTTGCCAGGGTTGTCATCCGTCGCGTGGCCAGCCTGCCGCCGGCCATGGCGCAGAGCGATAACAGCATACCGATAACTGCACCGGCTATCTGTAACTCACTCACGTCGAAGTCAAAAATTAATTTTTAATCAGCCCGGCAAATCTTTTTTTGCGTCTTACCTTCTATAAGCACCCAACCATTCCCAAGTGGTGCCCTAGCGAAAAGCGCCTGGTAATTGTCTATTCCCTTTAACGAAGCAAAGCGCAGTAGCTTTAAGGTTGTTAGTTACTAAAAAACCCAGGGGGATGGTTTTTTGGTGGGGAATTCCCCATACAGTTCAGGAATTCCTGAACTGTGATGTTGTGGCGCTGTTGTCCCTGCGATAGGGGTTGGTTAGAAAGTTTCAAAGATTACTTTCTAAATTTTTACGTTAATTTTTTAAATATAAATCTGGCGGCTTTAGCCGCTGCTTTGCCGTCACCGAGTTTTTGGGCGACTTCGGCTAAATCTTGTTTAATTGCGACCCGAGCTTTATTGTCTAGCACAATGCGTTTTAATTCGGGTAAGGTTGTTTTAACATTGACCTGCTGTTGCCAGAATTCTCTGGTAACCTCTCTACCCATGATGATATTGGGCATGCCAAGGTGTTTTACTTGAGCCAGGCGTTTAGCAATATGGTAAGTTAGCCAGGATGCTTTATAGACCAGAAAAAAAGGTACCTTAAAATAAGAGCATTCTAAGGTAACAGTTCCAGAGCAGGCTACTGCAGCATGCGAGCGACTTAAAATTTCAGCAGCTGATTTGTCTTTTAGTGAAATAAAGTCTGGTAATGGGTAAGTTTTGATTAACTCGGCAATTTGTTTGCTGGCCGCAGGAATTTCAAAAGTATATTCAGGATGGTCGGTATGAAATTTTTCGGCAAGTTCAAGCATATAGGGGAGCAGATTTTTAATTTCCATTTTTCTCGAACCGGGAAGCAAAGCGATGATTTTTTGTGTTCTTTTTCCCTTCGGTGTGCGGGTTTTTATTTTTTGCAGTGTTTTGACTATGGGATGTCCCATGTAAAAGGCTTCGATGTTTTCTCGGTCATAAATATCTTTTTCAAAGGGATAAAAACAAAGTACGCTTTTAATATACCTACGGATTTTTTCAATTCTACCATAGCGCCATCCCCAGATTTGGGGGGATGAAATTTGGTAGCAGGCGATGCCCTCAGCAGAGAGTTTTTGAGCTAATTTAAGATTAAACCCGGGAAAGTCAATAAGTATGGCATGTTTAGCATTTCGTTTAACACATTGTTCTACTAAAGTTTTCATTTTTTTAAGTAATTCAGGATATTTAAAGATAACTTCCGTGATGCCGACAATAGCGAGTTCTTCTAAGTTAAAGATGATTTCAACCCCGACTTTTTCCATGGCGGAGCCACCAGTGCCGAAAAAACTATAATTACCTAATGTTTTAATTTCGGAGAGAATCCATCCTCCCAGATTATCGCCTGATATTTCGCCGGCGACTACCAAAACGGGTATAGGTTGCTTTTCAGCGGGTTTCTTCGATTTCATATTGCTCAAAAAGATTTTTCTGGTTTGACCAGGTATTTTCATTTATTTCTTCTAGCGAAACTGGATATTTCCCCGAAAAGCAGGCGGTACAGTACTGGCGTTCGCTTCCCTCGGCCTGTTTCATCCCTTCAAGCGAAAGGTAGGCAATGGAATCGACTCTAATGTATTTACGAATTTCTTCGATAGTGTGGGTTGCTGCAATGAGCTCTGTACGCTGGGGGATGTCAATGCCGTAATAACAGGCATGTTGTGTTGGCGCGCTGGATATTCTGACATGAATTTCTTTTGCGCCCGCTGCGCGCAGCATTTTGACGATTTTACGTTGTGTGGTGCCGCGCATGATGCTATCATCGACTACAACAATTCTTTTGTCTTTTACGACAGCGGCAATTGCGTTGTATTTTAATTTAGCGCCAAAATCGCGGATTTTTTGATCGGGCTCAATAAATGTGCGGCCAATATAGTGCGAGCGAATGAGGCCTAAATGGTATGGTATGCCGCTTTCTGTGGCATAACCTAATGCTGCGACATTTGAGCTGTCGGGTACGGGCATTACGACATCGGCGTTTACAGGCGCTTCCCGGGCGAGAATGCGTCCCATTTCAAAGCGCACATTATATACGGGCTTTTTGAAGATTACCGAATCGGGTCTGGCGAAATATACAAATTCAAAGATGCACAGACTTTCGTTAGTTTTCGGCAGTGGGAAAAATGATTCAATTCCTGCTGCAGTAATCCGCAGCATTTCACCGGGGGCAATATCGCGCACGTATTCTGCATCCATAATATCGAGAGCGCAGGTTTCTGAGGCGACTACCCAGCCATTGTCTTTTTTACCGAGCACCAGGGGCCTAAAACCATTAGGATCGCGCATGGCATAGAGTACGTCATGAGTTAAAACAATGAGAGAATAAGCTCCTCTGATGAGGCTGATTGCTTCGACCAGCGCATCTTGAAAGCGTTCAGCTCGGGAGCGCGCCATTAAGTGGCTTATTACTTCAGTGTCGATGGTGGTTTGAAAAATACTACCTTCTTGTTCTAACTTTTGTCGTAATTGCCATGCGTTAGTTAAGTTGCCATTGTGGGCTAAGGCGAGGCTGCCCAGGCGGGATTCAACGCGGATTGGTTGGGCGTTCCTTAAAAAACTGGCGCCGGTGGTAGAGTAGCGATTATGTGCAATGGCATGGGAACCGGCGAGCTGTTTGAGTTTTTTTTCGGTAAATACATCCGCCACTTTACCCATGCCAGCAAAGCGGTAGAGTCGTTCACCGTCTGAAGAGACGATGCCGGCACTTTCTTGCCCGCGATGCTGCAGAGCATAGGCGCCGAGGTAGGCAAAGTTAGCTGCTTCGGGTACGTTGTAGATTCCCACAATACCACATTCTTCTTTAGGGTACCATTGGGTTTGTTTTTTAGTCTGGCAATTCCGGGTGCAGGGTGCTTCTCTCATGTTTATGCCCGATTATAGGTTGGCCATGCTCTGACCAGTCTGTTTTTAGTAAGCAGGATGTTTTTTTATGAAGGCTATCATGTTATCAAAGATGCCATACATGAAAATCAGCGGGTAATGGTGCTTCTAAAGAGATTATATTCATGTTGCGTGGATGTTGTAAATGAATACGGTGTGCATGTAGCATGCTGCGGTAGCCGCGCAATAGTTGCCAATCGCTTTCAGTAATTTGGCCGGCAATAAATTTAAGGTACATTCTTTCATCAACACCATAGAGCGTATCGCCGGCTATGGGAAAGCCCAGCGAGCATAATGTCGCCCGAATTTGGTGCCGGCGGCCAGTATGTAATTTAACTTTCAGCAGGCTGAGTCCATTGTCCCTTTTCAAACAATAAAATTCACTGTGGCAGTTTTGCCAGCCAGGTAAGGGGGGATGGTCTTGCGCAAGAAAGCTGCGTTTCTTTTTTACGAGAGAATTGCCTTCACCAATAAATCCCTTAACGTTAAGATATTCTGGGAAAAGGCCGATTACAACTGCCAGATATTCTTTATGTATTTGGTTTAATTTCATTTGCTGGTGAAGTATTTTAGCTGCAGTGGTATTTTTAGCTAATAGCACAAGCCCGCTGGTTTCTCTATCAATTCTGTTTACAAAATGAATTTTTGTAGATTCAAAGTCTCTTCTTAAAAAAGAGTATAAAGTATTATTGCGATAGCACCCTGAGGGATGGATTGGCAGGTTGGCTGGTTTATCAATGACAAGTAGATCCTCATCTTCATAAATAATACCATATTGTTGAGCCGTTTCAGGTTCGGGCGTAATTTCTCGTTCAAAGGTAATGAGGTCATTTTCGTTAAGTCGTCTTGAAGCGCGACAGATAAGACCATTGACACGGACATGACCTTTTTCAATACGTTGTTGCCATTGGTGGCGCGAAATACGGGAATATTTTTCACATAAAAATACATCAATACGCTTACCGGCGTTTTCTGCCTGTACTTTAATTCCGAGTTTGTTCAAAGATCTATTTCCATCACGATGGGGCAGTGGTCAGAACCCATGTGGTCAGTGAGGTGTCTTATATCAATTACTTTCTTAAACAGAGGGCGATCTACGATAAAATAATCAATTCGCCAACCGATATTTCGCTCACGGGCGCGGGTTTGCATTTGCCACCAGGTATAACTTACAACGTCAGGATATTTTGCGCGAAATACATCCACCCAAGAATCGTTGATAAGTCGATCTACCCATGCGCGTTCTTCAGGTAAAAAGCCAATAGTCTTTTCGTTTTCTTTAGGTCTTGCGAGATCAATTTCGTTATGGGCTACATTTAAGTCCCCGGTAAAAATAACAGCCTTACCGTAAGAGCGCAGCTTATTAATGTAGGCATGAAAGTGATCATAAAATAATAACTTTTCCTGCCAGGCTGCCTCACTTTTGCCGCCATTTGGAAAATAATTGCCAAAGATGATGGTGTTGTTAAAGGCAAGCCCAATGACACGCCCTTCATGGTCATGCCAGTCGGGCATGCCACGATAAATTTCAATAGAATTTTTAAGACTACCGCGTTTAATCCAGAGGCCGGTGCCAGAGTATCCCGACTTCTCTGCCGGATGATAGTGTGTTTCATACTTATTGTTTTCCACCAGCCAGTGCGACAGTTGCTCTGGCTTCGCTTTAATTTCCTGCAGAAAGAGTAGGTCTGGTTTTTCCCGTTCGATTAGGTTTTGCAGTTCTCCTTTTTTTTCTACGGCTCTGATGCCATTTACATTCCAGGAAATAATTTTCATAACAATGTCGCCGCTTGAAAAACGGGTGACGGCATGTCCAGTTAACTTTTTATGTCAATTATAGGCGAGGCCTTTATGGCACATTCTCCTTACTTTAGAATTCCTGAGCTTTTGATGCCGGCCGGTAACCTGCATAAGGTGCAAGTTGCTTACCAGTTTGGCGCTGATGCGGTGTATTGTGGTGTGCCCCGGTATTCTCTGCGGGTACGCGAGAATGAGTTTCGCTTGCATAACCTGCGTGAAGCCGTTGAGTTAGCCCGTCATTATAATAAGAAAATTTATTTTACCGTCAATGCCATCCCCAGAAATTCCAAGATTCCCGGTTTTGATCGCTATCTTGATGTGATGGCAGAGCTGAAGCCCGATGCGTTAATTATGGCCGACCCCGGCCTAATTTATATTACCAGAGAGCGGCACCCTAATTTGCCGGTACATATTTCCGTACAGACTAATACTATGAATTACGCTGCTGTAAAATTCTGGCAGAGCATTGGTGCTAAACGAGTTATTTTATCACGTGAAGTTACTATTGCTGAAGTCAGAGAAATCCGCGAGCGAGTGCCAGACATGGAGCTCGAAGTATTTGTGCATGGTTCTATTTGTATTGCCCATAGTGGGCGCTGTTTTATGAGTAATTATTTTGGCAATAGGGACGCAAACCAGGGAGCCTGCAATAATGCCTGTCGCGATGAGTACAAGGTCTTTGTAGCAAATAAACGGCAAAACCCTGAGCTCATGGAGTTAATTGAAACTGACGAAGGCACTTTTTTGATGAATTCAAAAGATTTACGTGCCATTGAGTTTTTAAAAGACCTTGCCGATGCCGGGGTAGATTCGATCAAGGTGGAGGGTCGAACGAAAAATGATTATTACGTGGGGATGGTTGCGCGCGCCTACCGTCGGGCTTTGGACAATCTGTCAGCGGGTAAACCTTTTGATCGCGGCCTGCTCGCTGAATTAGATAAAGTCGCTTCCCGCGGTTATTTTTCGGGCTTTCTCACCCGTGGTATGGAAGATCGGGTGCCCGAGCCTGAACGAGAATTTCAAAACATTGAGGATGGTTCAAGCCGGGTGCAGACTCGTCGTTATGCGGGTTGCGTGCGCTATTATGATGAGCAGACCGGCATGATCTATTTTGACGTAAAGACTAAAATCAAGGTCGGGGATTATGTCGAGGTTTACCGTCCAGACAGGTTTGAGCCCCAAATATTACGGATATGCGAGATCAGGCGCAATCAGGTGCTATATGATAGCATCAGTGGCGGCATGGGAGAAGTGGCTGTGCCGGTCAATGAGCCTCTTCCACAGAATTCTTTTTTGGCTTTAATACCCTCCGTTGAAAGTCTGTCTTTTGTTCCAGAGGTTGCGGGTCGATAATTAACTATGGATTCTCTGGCGGACATATTAGAGCAGATCAGAGCCAAGTACCGAGAAGCTTCTCTAAAGTATGGCAGTCGGTTTTTCAATCTGCAGGAGTTGGAAGAGCGTATAATTTTTATGCGATTGCATAAAATTTCTGTCGATATTTTCGTGCGCCAGGAAATAGATTTCTATCGTAAATTAAAAGAGAAAGCTGAAAAAAAATACCAAGAAAAAATTAACCGCGAAGAGGTTCACCGCCGGGTGGAAGAGATCATGGCGGCAAATAGCGCTTTAATTGAGAAATATCCCGATAACTTTTTCGATCCCAGAGCCTCATATGAAATGCGCCGACTAACAGGGGCTATTACAGAATTGTTTCCTCTCATTGAATATACTATGACTCAATTTGCCCGTGGGAGCAAGCACTGGCGTCAAATAAAAGATGCTCTCAGTGATCTAGAATGGTTTTTTTTGCCGCAGGATCGCCGACCGGCGGGTTTTCTTCGGCACTACTGCGAAGTGCTTGCTAAGGGAGAGATTAACCAAATTGAAAGTACGGAGCGCCAGTTGATGCAGACTGCCGGCCTTGCGTTGCACAAAATTGCCGTGTTGTCTGAAGAGGAGTTAGAGGCTATGCCCCAGCACAGTCGCGCAATGCTCTTCCCGGTAAACGGTTTGGCTGAACCTCTGCGCGAGAGTGTTAAAGCCTGTGGGGTCGAGCAGGTCATCCGCAAAGTAAACTCCCGTATGCGGGCAATTATTGCTGATTTCAGGTTACAAGATCTGGTCAATTACGCTTCGGGGCAACGCAGTGTTTAACGGCTTTTCCTGCTTGAGCGCCTATCTGTGAAATTCAGTTCTCCCGGATGGCGAAGAAAGCAGTACTTGGAATTCTGGCGGGGGCCGGTGAATTGCCGCTTATCTGCGCGCGAGAAGTTCTTCGGCGGAACATTCCAGTGCGCATCTTTCTGGTAGCCGAAGAAGAGATCCGCCAGCAACTGGCGTACCAAAAGGAATTTGCCAACATAACCGAGAAGGTCAGCCTTGGTAAGTTTGGTGCTTTGCTGAAAACTTTTCAGAAACACGGTATTACCGATTTGGTCTTGCTTGGTAAGGTGCGCAAAGAGCATATTTTCAGAGGCTTGCGTTACGATTGGAAGGCGCTTTCAGTGATGGCCACCATGCGCACTTTTAACGATGATGAATTTTTTAGGGTAATGCTGCGTGAATTTCAGAAAATTGGTATTACTGTGATACCTCAGGCCCGCTACCTTCAATCACTGCTTCTGCCAGAGGGAAATTATACCAGAAAGAAACCATCCAAAAAAGATGAAGAAGATATCCACTATGGTCTGTATTATGCCAGAAAGATAGGCGAACTGGATATTGGCCAGACCGTTATTGTGCGCAATAAAGCTGTTCTGGCTATCGAAGCCATCGAAGGGACGGATGCCTGTATTGAGCGAGCGGGGCAGTACAGTCATGGTAAAGGTGGCATTGTCTGTAAGGCAGAAAAAAAATTTCAGGACCCTCGTTTTGATATGCCGACGGTTGGTATTTCCACCTTGCTCAGTATGTATAAGGCAAGATTGCATGTGTTGGCTATTGAAAGCAACAAGACATTCGTTGTGAATCCTCCGGAATTCATCCAAAAGGCAAATGAACTTTCGATAATTGTAGCAGCCCGCCGGGCTCCGCGTAAACTTTAAATCTTACAGCTTAGGTGCAAAATGATAGCAGTCAATAATTTATCCATGAACTATGGGGCGCAGGTTCTCTTTGAAAATGTCTCGCTCCGTTTTGATAAAGGAAATCGTTACGGTTTGGTCGGTGCCAACGGTTCGGGAAAATCTACTTTTTTGAGAATTCTCAGCGGCGAAGAAACCCCGGCTAAGGGCGATGTTACTCTACCAAGCGGTGTGAGTTTGGGAGTATTGTCGCAGGATCACTTCAAGTACGAAAGTGATCGCGTACTCGATGTGGTTATCATGGGGAAAAAAAAGTTGTGGCTTGCACGCCGGGAACAGGAGCAGCTTTTGTCTTTCGGTACAGAAAATGACGGCGATCGTATTGCGGCGCTTGAAGAGATAATCGCTGCCGAAGATGGATATTCTGCCGATGCAAATGCTGCGCGTATTCTAGCCGGTCTCGGTATTCATCCAGAAAAACATGATGGCCCGATGTCTGCGTTATCTGGGGGATATAAACTCAGGGTATTGTTAGCTCAGGTGCTTTTTTCTGAACCCGACGTGCTGCTGCTTGATGAGCCCACGAACCACCTTGATATTTACTCGATTCGCTGGCTCGAAAAATTTTTGTGCGATGAATTTCGTGGTACAGTGATTCTAATCTCGCATGATCGTGATTTTCTCAATAGAGTTTGTACTCATATTGCGGATGTAGATTATGAAACCATTATTCTCTATACTGGTAATTATGACGACTTTCTGGCGGCTAAAGAACTAGCGACGCAGCAGCGGATTAGAGAAAATGAAAACCAGCAGAAAAAAATTGAAGAACTGCAGGCTTTTGTCGATAGGTTTAAGGCAAAGGCTTCGAAAGCGCGTCAGGCGCAGAGTAGGGTAAAGCAAATTGAGAAAATTGAAATCCCCCCCTTGAAAAAAACCAGTCGGCGTTATCCCAATCTGCGGTTTGTGCAGAGCCGGCCTTCCGGCAAAGAAGTGCTCGAAGTTAAAGGGTTGAGTAAATCCTTTGGCACAAATCAGGTTTTGCACGAAATCAGTTTTTCTGTGATGCGGGGAGAAAAAGTGGCGGTCATCGGTGCCAATGGGGCGGGTAAATCTACTTTGCTAAAAATTATTTGCGGGCAATTGCCGCCAGACAGTGGTAGTTGGCAATGGGGCTATGAAGCCCGCTATTCCTATTTTGCCCAGGATCATCACGAAGTACTTAAGGAGGATGTTTCTGTTTACGATTGGCTCTATGACCGCTACCCGCAGCTTGGTATTAGTGTCATACGGGGAGTGTTAGGCAGCGTACTGTTTAGCCAGGATGAAGTTAAAAAAAGTATCCGGCAGATTAGCGGGGGTGAGGCAGCGCGGCTGTTGCTCGCTGATATGATGCTGGCGAAAGGTAATATTTTGATTCTTGATGAGCCGACGAACCATCTTGATCTTGAGAGTGTAGAAGCTTTAGAAGAAGCTTTGCGAGAATTTGCAGGGACAGTTATCTTTGTCAGTCATGACAAGCATTTTGTTGGATCTCTAGCCAATCGTATTCTGGAAGTCAGCGCTGGTGGAGTGCGTGATTATGTCGGCTCTTATGCGGATTATCTTGCAGCAAGTGGAGAAGATCATCTCAGGCGTGATGTAAACCTGCGCCGCGCCGCTTACACCGGCAATTTGGCTAAAGACGAAAAATCCTCTAGCGGCAGTGCGGCGGCATATTATGAGAATCGCAAAAATCGTAAACGGGAACTCAGTCGTCTGAAGAAAGTGTGCGATGATCTTGAGCAGAAAATACACCTTGCAGAAAGAAAAGTCAGTGAGCTGGAAAAAGCGTTCTCTGATTTAGCGCAACATGCCTCGCCGGAATTTAAGCTGTTGCAAGAAAAAGAAAGCGAGCTTGCAGCAGCCCGCTGTGATCTTGAAGATTTTATCCGCCAGTGGGAAGCAGCAACTGAAGCGCTGCAATTGGCCCAGGCTGAATAATTAAGGACCGATTTTATCGTCTTCCAGGGTGGGCTCGCGACGATTGATAATCTGTTCAATGAGCGCGTTGTTTTTTCTTTTGTTCGTGTCTGTCTCAATAACCGGAGGGTTGCTTTTAGCGCTTTTTGCTTTCTCGGTAGATCCAGAAGATTCTATAGTAGGCTCCTCTATGGTAAGGTTATTATTGCTATCGGGGGTTTCATCACCATCTGCGAGTGAGACTCCCTCTGTCATGGCACGACGGCATTCTTCTTCCCAGTCGGCGGCAATCTGAAAATATTTTCCTTTGGGGTATTGTTTCTGTACATATTGAAACATCGCTGCGGCCTTGGCATAGTCTTTTCTGTTGTAATAAGCTTCGCCTTTTTTTAGAAAAGACGCTTCATCCCGGTGTCTTGGTTGGTTACCGACGGCCTTGTTAAAGGCCTGGATTGCTTTGATATTATCGCCAGCTTTCATATAAGCGTTGCCCATAAAATAGAGAGCGTCTTCTGCCTCAGAGGTGTCTGGAAAACGCTCTTCGATAGTCTGAAAGAATTTTATTGCTTCGGCATAATTTCCTTCCTGCATATGTTTCAACCCTCGCTTCAAAGCTTCTTGGCGGTAATCGACCGCGACCTTATTTTTATCGTTGTCGAGAGACCCCTGGAAAGTCAGGTAATCTTCATACACGCCGTGGGCTTGGGCATCTTTCCCCTGCATGGTAAGACTTTTTGCGAGTAAAATTTTTGCATCTTTATTGTCCGGATATTCACTTAAAGCGATCTGGTAATTTTTCTGGGCGGCGGCAAGTTTGCCCTCTTTGGCATAGAAGCGCCCAATTTCGGTATATATTTCAGAACGCATTTTCGCGTCGCGGGTAGCAGACAGTAGTTGCATCAACTGCGCCATACCTTCGTCAGTGTAAGAGCGCATGATCTGCAGCTTGGCAATCTTAAATTTAGCTTGTTCTAGCATATCGTCAGGCAGTTTCTGTTCAACCAGTTTTTTATATTTGCCGAGAGCAACATCGCGCATTCCGAGGCGCTCATAACTCTCAGCTAAATGAAACAAAGCTTCGCGAGCCTGCAGGGTATCGGGAAAATGCGAGGCTACCGTGGTGAACTCTTCAATTGCTTTTCTCATCGCTTCGTCGGTTTCCTGTTCCAGTAATAGCCGCCCCTTGACGAGCATGGCTTGCGCTTTCTTGCGCGGATCGATATATTCTCGGTTAATATACACAAACCCAATCCCGAGTGTGATAACCAGTAAGCCAGAGAGAAGATAAAAATTCTTCATAATGTTCCTCTTATTGTAAATGTTCTAATGTCTTTCTATACCAGAATCTTGCCGTGTTGCCGTAAGCATTTACTACTTTCGGATGCACAAAATAATCCAAAGCTCTGGTATAATTTCTCAATTGATAATGTGCTAAACCAGTGTAAAACAAAGCTTTTGCGGCAACCTTGCTATCCGCCGAGCGCGTGAAGGGTGCTAACTGGGTAATTGCTTCTTGGTACTGGCTTTGCAGGTATGTCGCCCGAATAACAGAATTTATTCTCTGGTTACCCCAATTAACATTCTGTTCCTGCTTGGTAGGTTTTGTCTTTTCTTTTTCAACCTCAAACTCTTCTTCAATTTCATTTTCCTCTTTGTCTTCGTCCAGAGAAGGTTCTATGCGCCGCTTTTCATTTGCTGAAAATGCAATCGCTCCGGTCAGGTTTCTCCCTAAATCCAGCGTAGCGGGTGTTAGGCCTCGGGGCGTCTGCAAGAATATGGCGTAGTAATATATGCCGCGTCTGGGGGGGATATCCTCAAAGATTACCTGGTCACTGTCTAATTTAGCGATCAATTCCCCGTCAGGTATGTCGCCAAGAGATCGTGGCTGGCGGTCAAAGCGATAGAGGTGCAGCCGGTGGGATGGATTTACGTTAGTTGCAATTTTCCATGCCAGAATAACTGAATCACTGCGCACTAAAGCCAGAAAGTCCGAAAAAATATTTGTCTGATCCGGGCGACGGTTGGCGTCGATGTTTGCCGTCGGGGTTATGCCATTTCCCACAGTGATAAAATCCACAGTTACGTTTTCTCCCGGAATAAAACGAATACTCTGCTCTTCTTCAGCGGCTAATGTTACAACGGCATAATAATATCTTCCAGGCTCAACATTTCTATCAATAAAAGTACCAACTCCTGCTTTTACATCCCCCAGTGCTTGCGCAGTGCGAAGGGTCTGCTGGTTATCAATTCGGGAAGTTGCCCGGTATATGCGGTAAGAAAAGTTTTCGGATCCCTGTGCGGCGGCGTCGTTCCAATCGATTTTGATTTCATTTTTTGTTCCCTGCACGAGACTTGCTTTGATGCCGCGTACGACAGGCAGCTCTCTAGTGCCAAACCATACCCCCTCGCGGGTGTAAGATTGATCCGGCACCAACTGGTTGTCTTGTGCCCCCCCAACGGAGCGAGTTGCTACCGCGTAATAATACAGGCCGGGGCCGGGCAGTTGATTGTCGATGTAAAATTCCTGTCCTTGCCCGACGATAGCAATCTGGTTGGCGCGAGCGACATCTGCCGGAGTGGCAATGGGAAATTCTGCGCGGTAGATGACATAGCGCACCCCTGGCGTTGCCACGCCGCGCCAACTTAAGCGGATCTGATTTTTATCGGCTCTGGCAAATAGCAGAGAGACTTGTGGCGGGGGTAAGTCTTGCGGGTTATCCATCAATTTTTGTAGAATTATGACCGGAGTTCCGGTATAGTTTTCACCAACTCTTAACGTAACCCGCTTCTCTTTTGTGGCCTTGCTCGATACTACGGCATAATAATAGGAACCGGGTTCTAAACTATGATCGATGAAGCTACCGGTGCCGGGGGGTACCACTGCAATTGCTTTGGCAGCAAGCAGTAAGTCCAGCGAAACAATGGGGGCTGTGGAACGGGCAATGATAAAATCATCCTGAATAGCAGCCTGTAACCAGGTCAGTATGATCATGTTTGAGGAGTTAGGGGCTAGTTCTGCCCGCAGGTTGCGTACGTTTTCCAGCGAAAAATTATCTATCTCGGTTGTCTGGGGGCGTTCGCCAGGTCGGGTTTCTTGTGGGTTTTCGGGCGGCAGGATAAACTGTGCATGAGATTTTGAAATTATGCCGAATAAGCTGCCGGCCAGCAAAAGCAATAGTAGATGTCTGGAGAAAGCCACAAAATATTTTTTTTCAACAATCGGTTGATGACGATTTATTATTTTGACGAGTTTTTGCATGCCTCTGTCATATTTTCGGCATTTTGGGGCTCAATATTTCAGGTTTTTTTTAAGAAAACAGCCCGGTTGCTGGGGTACAAAGGTATTGGATGCTGGATGTTACTATTTTAAAAATTGACGAAATACGTTAAATAAGTTAAGCTGTTAGCACAAACCAACTAAGGAGGAACAAATGAGGTTTCAGTTGCTGGGGTACAAAGGTAT
>CALHRC010000006.1 GCA_938038265.1 uncultured bacterium | reverse complement strand
ATGGGAGTCTGGCTGCAAATATCAATGCCAATCCCACAGGGAACGGCAACATCTTGTCCTATGCTACGACCGGAAGTCCGTTGGCTGGTTCTTGCACACGAGTGGCAATCTGGCTCAGAGGTACTTCATCTCGTACGTTGTCAGTGCAACTACAATCAGCAGGTGGGGCGGGAACGGGATTTAACTATTGCAACATTGGCAATGCCCAGTTGGCGAACGACATCGCCTCTGCGACGGTAATCACACCCACAAGCGCAAGCTATACTTTGACAGCAATCGATACCACAGGTAACTGGAAAGTAGCCGTATGCCAGGTAACAGGTTTGGCGGGTGGGCCTATGGATACATTCCGGATACGAGTAGGTAATGGAGGTACTTACAACCTGAGCGTAGATGCCATTGAATTTTTAGATAACAGTAACAACCATTGCACGCCTTAACATAGGCCATCCGATACCCCAAGCTTTACGAGGTGTCGGGGGCAGTTGGCTATGGAATTCCAGCAGTGGGGGCTGCTAACTGCTTTCGTGTGCAGAGTGCATGGCGGCCTAAGGCTAAGGGGGGCTTAGAGCCCCCCGTGATACTTTTAATAGCAGCATTCCGGTGGATTTTCAACTCTGGCACGACCTTCTATAAGCCCCAGCGCACGGTGTCGGTAAGGCTTTTTGGTAATTTGCTCTCATCGATGGCGCGATAGTGGGCCGGCAGGCTCTCTCCTGCAATAGCCCTTATTGGGTGTTGTCGCTAACACTAAAAATAGTTAGTAACGGGGGGTGGGGGTATTGTTTTCAATCACAGGATTCTTTATAGATTAAAACCCAGGGTTTCTCGCGAATACACTTGAGAAAAGCTTTAGCATGCACAATTGATTCTGTTGTATTGCGCTGTAGGTCAGGTCTGGAAGTCAGTTTGCCAAGCGAACCTTTGCCTTTACTAAAAATTTCTTCAATTGATTTTAAGCCGCGGGTAATTTCTGTCATATTCTGCACAATCAGTTCGATATCTGTTCTGTTAGATGAGGTAATATCTCGGTAGTTGTGATTGAGGTTTTCAATTTCTTTTAGAAAAGAATCAATTTTTCTGCTGAGGCCATCCATGGATTTTTTACCTTGGTTTATTAGAAATTGGATATCTTCTTCATTCTCACGGAAAATCAGTTGTGTGTTGGCGCGCAGGGTTTGGGTTTGTTGGATAATGTCGGAGACAACCTGGGAGGCCTCGCCTTCTTTGAACCAATTTGAGAACGTCAGCATCATTTTATCGATAGATGGTGGATCGATTCCTTTCCAGATATCCCCGTCTGCGAGAAAGACATCATCTGGCTTAGGCTCTGGTATTATTATATTGATAAATTTTTCACCCATTAGGTTGTTAGTAAATATGGAGATCACTGTGTCTTTACGTTTAGGGAGTTTGCCAGACAGTTTTTCATCAAGGTATAGCCTTACATAGGTTTGCAGGTTTTTCTGAAAGATATCCTCAACGAAGCCGGCTTTGACGCCACCGGCGATTAGAACCGGCGCGCCTATACTAAGGTTATTCAAGTATGTAAACTCAACATCAATGCGAAAGCCAGCTCGTTTCATGCGAAAATCCGCTAACTGGCTAAGGAATAAAATTCCGCTTACGACCAAAATAATAAAGAGGAGTCCATTGCGTATGGATCGTTTACGTGTTGCGTCCATGGATCAGTTTTCTTTATACATGATGAGCCAGGGTTTTTCGCGCAGCAGGCGGAACAGATCGCGGGCATTGGCGACAGCTTCATTTGCGTTGCTGTAGAGATCTTCATCTTGTATAAAACGCCCTACGGAGCCGCGTCCTGAGTTGATTCTTTGTGTTATGAGATTCAGGTCGCGGGATATTTTTGACATATTCTCAAGCATGACTTGAATATCCTGTTTGTTTTTGTTGGATATTTCAGAGAAATTGCGCGACAAAATATTCAGTTTTTGCATCAGGACATCAAGCTGCTGCGAGAGTGAAATAAAAGATTCACGCGCTTGGCGGATGGTCATACGGATATCCGAGCGATTTTCCACGGCGATAGCGTTGAGGTTATTGATAAATTTCTGCGTCTCCTGCATGATTTCGGCGAGAACCTGGCCGCCATTTTTGCCATCGAACCAGCTTGAAAAGGCCATCAGCATCTGGTCAATGGAGGGTGGATCGATTCCTGTGATGACATCCCCATCTTTGAGCACCCGATCTTCTGGTTTCGGTGGTTCAAAAGTAACGTTGATATATTTCTGCCCCATCATGCCGGTTGTATAAATTGCAAAAATTGTCGTTTCTTTAACAGGAATTTTGTCTTTAAGTTCAGCATCTAATAGCAAGCGCGCATAGGTTTTCAGGTCTTTCTGAAAAATTTTCTCGACATAGCCTATGGGTATGCCGCCGGCTACTCTGACTGGGGCTCCTGCGGCAAGGTTGTTGAGAAAGTTAAATTCTACATCTACCCGGTAGCCGGCACCGCCGAATTGCCAGCGCCCCAGAATGGCGGCCATGGCGATAAAGAGGGTAACACCGATGACTACCATGGCGCCTACGGATACGGAAAGGTTTCTGCTGTGTGTCATAAATCCTCGCTATAAAATCGGCATTGGCCCTTGGGCTCTGCCTTCAACAAATTGTCTGACCACCGGATCGTCGCTTTCACGGAACTCCTGCGGGGTGCCAATCTTGACAAAATGCCCGTCATAGAGCATGGCGACCCGGTGTGCCGTACGGAAAACGGAATTCATATCGTGCGATATCACAATCGAGGTGACTCCCAGTTCCCGATTGAGTTTTTTAATTAAATCGTCAACTGCCGCTGCCAATATAGGATCGACTCCTGTGGTAGGCTCATCGTAAAGTACTATTTCTGGTTGTGCGGCAATGGCGCGGGCGAGACCGACTCGTTTCTGCATACCGCCAGAGAGGGCGGATGGATTGAGGTGCTCCACACCGCGCAGACCGACAAGCTCGAGTTTTTCTTTTACTATTGCAGCAATTTCAGGTTCTGTAAATTTGAAAAAGCGCCGCAGGCTGAAAGCGACATTTTCATAGACTGACATGGAATCAAACAGGGCGGCCATCTGGAACAGTACGCCAAGTTTACGCCTTACCAGGTTGAGTTTTTTATCATCGAGTGCGAAGATGTCATCTTCGTCGATAATTACCTGGCCACTGTCAGGGCGCATTAGCGCTGAAATATGTTTGAGCATAACAGACTTTCCCGTGCCCGATTTACCGATAATATAGAGAATTTCGCCTTCATAGATGTCAAGGCTCACTCCTTTTAATATGTGTTTAGGCCCAAACGATTTTTTTAAATTGCGGATGGATATTTTGACCTTGCGCTCCATTTTCTTTCAGAGACCAAACAATTGAAAGATATAGGTGATGAAATAATCTGAAATGATGATCATCATAAAAGAAAACACTACAGCTTGTATGGTTGCCTGACCGACCCCTTCAGCACCACCCCGGGCGCGAAAGCCGGTGAAGCAGGAAATCAGCGCAATTTCTGCGCCAAAGAAAAAAGTTTTACCGACACCAGAGAGCAGGTCGCGGATCTGCAGCATCTGTCTTGCGCTGTCAAAGTACATATTCATTGGAATATCCAGGCTGACATAAGAGATGATGGCCCCACCGAGAATGCCCACTAAGATTGCCATAACGGTAATCAGCGGGATACTAAAAACTGCAGCGAGAAAGCGCGGCACTGACAGGTAGTGTATGGGGTTGGTGGCTAGGGTGGCGAGAGCGTCAATTTGTTCGGTAACTTTCATCGTACCAACTTCAGCAGCGATGGAGGAGCCGACGCGCCCGGCGAGCAGAACGGCGGTCAGTACGGGTGCGAGTTCGCGCATCATCGCCATAGAAATCCCCCCGCCCATAAAAGAAGAAATACCCTGGATAATTTTTTCCATGGGGCCGCCTAATTGCAGTGCCATTACCATTCCGACAAAAAAAGACGAGACAACACCAACGGGAATGGATTTTACGCCAATTTCGCCCATCTGGTGGAGCAGGTTGCGCCCATCAAAGGGTCTTGCGAAGATGTAGCGCAGGGTGGCACCGGTGAACATGGCAAAGGCGCCAACGCTTTCTAACAGGTCGAGAACGCTGTCGCCAATTTTCTGCAGGTAGCGGGTCACGTGGCTGTTCTTTGATTTAACCTATGGAGGGCAAGAAAAATCAGAGAAGTCAGCGACCGATAATCTCCCAGTGTTGCGGATTGACACATTGCTTGTTGCCGCAAGTGTTTTTTAGTCTTTTTTCTTTTGATAATTTTCCGCGGAACAGTTCATAGGCCAGACGGTGTGTTTTGACGACTTTACCATTTTCAATCCAGAATTGCCCGTAGCCATCTTTGGTAAAGGAACCTTGCCATTCCCAGCAACCTTTGCTTTGTTTAACATAAGAAAGGAATCGCTCAATGGTAGCTGGTTTGAATCCGCTATTTTTGCGGATGCCGGCGGTATCGACTTTTTCAGCTTTTAGTGCTTGTGTTTTAGTTGCTTTGCCAAATTGCGGATAATCTTTTTTCTTTTTCTTTCTGGTAGCCATATTAGGGAATAGAAAAAAAATCATTTATCCCGCAAAGAATTTTTTTGTGTACCGATAAATACTGTCACGTTAGGTTTGGATGTTTTGCGGTTACGTGGCGACATCCGCTTGCTGTGTTTTGTCGGTAGGGTGTTATACCAACAGCCCACGGATAATAGCGCAGGTTTTCGTGACATTGGGCAATACGGCGTCTTCTAAGGGAAAGGCATAGGGCATGGGCACATCTTCAGATGAGATGATTTCAACTGGCGCGTCGAGATAATCGAACGCCTTACTGTGTATTACTTGCGCAATATGCTGACCAAAGGAAGCGATGGGCCAGGCTTCTTGCAAAATGACGGCGCGGTTGGTTTTTTTGACAGAATTTAAGATGAGTTCTTCGTCAAGCGGACGCAGGGTACGGGGATCGACAACTTCAACGGAGATGCCGGATTTAGCGAGCTCTTCGGCGGCGGCCATTGCCGTAAACTGCATGAGCCCCCAGGCAATGAGAGTTACATCCCCCCCTTCTTTTTTTACTTCACCCTTGCCGAGCGGAATTAGGTATTCCCCTTCGGGAACGTCACCGGTCAGATTATACATTTTTTCACTTTCGAGAAAGATGACGACATCATCGTCTCGGATGGCTGCTTTAAGCAGGCCTTTCATATCGCGGGCGCTACCATGGGCGACCACCTTGAGGCCGGGCACATAGGCAAAATAATTTTCGAATATCTGAGAATGTTGCGCCCCTAATGCCCCGCCGGCTCCTTGTGGCCCGCGGAATACCATGGGTACCGTAAACTGGCCGCCAGACATATAACGTATTTTGGCGGCATTGTTGATGATCTGGTCGATGGCTACCAGAGAGAAATTCCAGGTCATAAATTCAACTACCGGG
>CALHRC010000005.1 GCA_938038265.1 uncultured bacterium | reverse complement strand
GACAATTTTATTTTTTACCACAATTATTTTTTTGGGTGTTTTACCTGCTAAATTGCGCACCACCCCTTCATCGGTTAAAGCTGCTTGCCGCAAAATTTCATCCCCAGCATTGAGGGGTAAAAGCGCGCGACCACGCACCTTGCCATTGACTTGAAAGACAATTTCTACCTCGTTGTCTATAATTTTAGTGGCATCATATTTAGGCCACGAGGTCAAAGCAATACTCGGCTCATAACCCGCCCGCTGCCAAAGTTCTTCTGCAAGGTGAGGGGCAAAGGGTGAAAGAATTTGCAAGAAAGCTTGTACCCCAAACTCCCCAAGGCCAGTGGTACTATCAATTTCATTGATAAATATCATCATCTGTGAAATAGCGGTGTTAAACGATAAGCGCTCAATATCCTCACCTACTTTTTTAATGGTCTGGTGCAGCAAGCGCTCTGTTTTTTCTGCTGGCGGCTTTTTCAAAGCTTCATTAAAACAGTTTTCTTTATCAATACAAAGGCGCCACACTTTGGCTAAAAAACGATGTACCCCCTCAATACCTCGCGACGACCAAGGCTTCATCTGTTCGAGAGGTCCCATAAACATTTCAAATAAGCGAAAACTATCGGCACCATATTCGCGCACTACATCATCGGGGTTAATGACATTGCCACGCGATTTAGACATCTTACCGCCATCCTCACCTAAAATAATACCCTGGTGAACTAATTTGCGAAAAGGCTCAACTGAAGAGACATACCCCAGATCATAGAGAACCTTATGCCAAAAGCGCGCATACAGTAAATGCAACACCGCATGTTCTGCGCCACCAATATAGAGATCTACCCCGTCTTTCATCCAATAAGCTTCTTTGTCGCGAGCCACTAATTCATTAGGGTTATGTGGATCAATAAAACGCAAGTAATACCAGCAACTACCAGCCCACTGTGGCATAGTATTTGTCTCCCGCCGCAGTTTTTTGCCACCACGGCTGTGATAAACCCAATCGGTCAAATTAGCCAAAGGAGATTCTCCCGTGGCTGCCGGCATAAAATTCTCTGAAGGCGGTAAGGTTAATGGCAAAGAATTTTCATCTTCAGGATAAAAAAAGCCATCCTCATCAAAAGAAATAGGAATGGGCTCACCCCAATACCGCTGCCGTGAAAACAGCCAGTCCCGCAACTTATAAGTTACCCGCCGGCAACCTAATTTCTTTTCTTCAAGCCAGGCTATCATTTTCTCTTTTGCGGCCGCCGTTGGCAGACCGGAAATAAACTCAGAATTGACCGACACACCTTCTCCCGAAAAACAGCCGGTTACCAGAGAGCCATCCGCCGGCTGCACTACCGTAATGACCGGCAACCCATACTGCTGCGCAAAGCCATAGTCTCTCTCATCATGCCCCGGTACCGCCATCACCGCCCCGGTACCATAACCCATCAATACATAGTCGGCAATATAGATGGGGATTTCCCCATCCGTAACCGGGTGCAGGGCATAAGCGCCAGTAAAAACCCCACTTTTAATCCCTTTACCGGCATCGAGCTGGCGATCTAGATCCGTTTTCAAAGCTGTCTGCCGGATGTATTCAACCACTGCTGCTTGCTGTTCCGAGGTAGTTATTTTTTCAACTAAGGGATGCTCTGGGGCTAACACCATAAAGGTGACCCCAAATAACGTATCGGGGCGGGTCGTAAACACGGTCAGTACATCCCCCCCGCCTTTTATCTTAAACTGTACTTCCGCACCTTCACTCTTGCCAATCCAGTTTTTCTGCAACTCAAGGGTTCCCGCCGGCCAATCGACATACTGCAAATCATCGAGTAGGCGCTCAGCATACGCAGTGATGCGCAAAAGCCACTGGCGCATTGGCCGGCGCTCCACCGTATAGCCCTTAGAAACCCATTCATCCACCTCTTCGTTGGCCAGTACGGTACCAAGCTGCGCACACCAGTTGACGGGGATGTCGGCAAGGTAAGCTAACCGGTGGCGGTTAATAAAATCTTCACGCTCTCTATCACTAAGACCTGTGGGCACCGGCAGCTCAGAAATGGGCCGTGCTTTTTTCTGCTCAGGGTCATACCACGAATTGAAAATTTTTAGAAAAATAAACTGCGTCCAGCGGTGGTAGTCAGGCATGGTCGTATTGATCTCCCGATCCCAGTCATAGGAAAAGCCCAGTGCCTGCAGCTGCCGACGAAAGGTATTCACATTTTGCTCGGTGGTGATAGCTGGATGTACCCCCGTCTGCATGGCGTAGCGCTCCGCCGGCAAACCAAAGGCATCCCAACCCATCGGGTGCAGCACGTTAAAGCCATTCATTCTTTTATAGCGAGCGACAATATCGGTTGCCGTGTAACCTTCGGGATGACCCACGTGCAGCCCTGCCCCTGAGGGATAGGGAAACATATCGAGTACGTAATATTTAGGCAGAGAGAAATCTTCGGGGGTTTTAAAAGTTTTATGCTCTAACCAATAATTTTGCCATTTTTTTTCAAATTCAGCAAAGGGAAAGCTCATAAGGGTAGTTTTTTATTTGGGCAACAGCCTGAAAAGAGGGATTACCAACCCATCGCGGCCGCTCACCTCCTTATTATTTAGAAAGGCTAAAGACGAACGTTAGGAAAATCCATTATTTGGGGGGGAATTCCCCACCAAGAAAACCTGCCCCCATGGGACATAATACTACTTGTTAGTAACTAACAAGCCGCGGCGAGGTAAACTGCCCTAAATTCAGGAAATATGAAACAGGCTATGGAATTCCCCATCACCAAGGCTGGCATATAGGCAGATGATATAAAACCTATGTAACGTTATATCGTTTTAATATAAAGGGGAAGGTTCTCCCCTTTACTTAAATCCAACAGAGCTACACTAAAACAGTAGCTAACCAATTCTCTTACAAAAAAATTATTTTTTCTTGAGGATATCCTTACCGGTATAGTCGGCCCCCCAGAGACCAGAAAGTTCTTTCTTTTTCGGGTTTACCGTATAGATTACGGGATAGGGATCCCCCCAATCTACCACAAAAGTATTTCCCGAAAGCACCCCTATACCGCGGTAAATACTTCCAGAGAGATCCCACACCAATTCATAACCCTTCGGCCCCAGGCTGGTTATCACCGCAGTACCAGTGTAACGCGAGCCCTTGTTGGGTTGCTGGCCAGTGACAGTATAGTTACCGGTAATATCAAACACCGGTTTTTCAACATTGCGATAAAGAACTTCTACTCCACGGCCTTGGGCCCCCCATTTACCTTGGAGTTCTTCACCGTTTTTCCGGATTTCATAAACAATTGGCACACTGTCGCCCCACTCAACACTGATTTTATTCCCATCGACAGTTCCGGTGCCGTAATACTCACTGCCGGGAAGCCTCCAGTGGAAAGCAAAAACTCCCTTGCCAACTTCTGACGGTGTGACCAACACAATCCCTTGGTAAGGCTTACCCTCAGGCAGTTTGCCTTTAGCATAATAGACCCCTTCTAAATTTACTGCGGAAAGTGGCATGGCCACTAACAATAGCAATGCTACAATAGATAGTCGCTGTAATTTTCTTTGCATTGTCTCTGACTCCCTTACGTATTTTAGCTGGCAGCAGGTTTTAACTGCCACCGCCCACAAGCTAATACATATATAGGTAGCTTGAAAAGCAAAAAAATAAATTTCATTTGTAATATATGTCATTAAAAAATTTAATCCACCTGCGTCAATAATGCAAATGGATTAGCAAAGCGTAAGCACCTAACCAACCCATCGCGGCCGCTCACCTCCTTAATTATTCAGAAAGGCTAAAAACGAACATTAGGAAAATCCATTATTTGGGGGGAATTCCCCACTTAATAACTGACGGTACATAATCCTCATTTTAGGTAATGGGGGGATTTTTTGCTTTCAATACCACCTTATCCGTGGGATAGCATCCTTACTATGGAACCTCAGCTCAATAGAAAGTAGGGAAAGCAAGTCCATTGGTATTGATTTTATGAATGACTGTATTTTCACCGTTGACCTTGGCACCTCAGGGCCTAAAGCAGCCCTCATCTCTTTAGAGGGTGAGGTATTAGGTTGGAGCTTTGCCGATACCAGGCTAATACTTTTGCCCGAAGGTGGCGTGGAACAAGATGCCAATGAGTGGTGGCAGAAAATCTGTGAAGCCAGTAAGGCCCTGCTTACGCGCAGAGACATCCCCCCCTATCGGGTGTTAGCCGTTGCCATGACCGCCCAGTGGTCGTGTGTAGTACCAACGGATAGAAATGCCCGGCCGGTTGCCCATGCCATTTCGTGGATGGATACCCGGGGGGCCTCGGCCCTAAAGAAAATCTTTAGTGGCTTAGTGCAGTACCAGGGCTATGATGTAGTTAAGTTAGGGCAATGGCTACGCCTTACAAACGGTCTGCCAGGCCCTTCGGGCAAAGATGCCTTAGCGCACATTCTCTTCATCCAAGAACAGCAACCCCACATTTACCAGCAGACATATAAATTTCTTGATGCCAAAGACTATCTCAACGCCCGTATGACCGGCCGTTTTGCTGCCACCCGCGACTCTATAACACTCTATTGGTTAACTGACAACCGTGACGCCCACCGGATATACTACCATCCTTACTTATTAAAAACAACTGGCCTTAATGCAGAAAAACTACCTGAATTGGTGGCGCCAGCTTCCGTGTTAGGAGAACTGCTCCCGAAAGCAGCCGCAGAATTAGGCTTGCCCGCCGGAATTCCCGTTGTCACCGGCACCCCCGATCTGCATTCTGCAGCGTTAGGCTCTGGTGGGATTGCCGACTATGATGGCCACTTATACTTAGGTACTTCTTCTTGGCTGAGCTGCCACATGCCCATTAGAAAAGTAGCACCCGCAATCAACATGGCCACCATCCCCTCAGCGCTGCCGGGCAAATACATTGTTGGCAATGCACAGGAAAGCGCCGGCTATTGCCTTAAGCATTTTGCCGAACAGTTATTATTTCCACAAAATGAACCTGAAGCACCGGCTATGCCCACGGACCTTTACCCCTGGCTCAACCGGTTAGCTGAAAGCGTACCGCCAACAGCTAACCGGGTCATCTATACCCCCTGGCTTTTTGGAGAGCGCACGCCTGTTGAAAATAAAACTATCCGAGGGGGATTTCATAACATTTCAGGAGCTACTCACCGGGCCCACCTCACCCGTGCTGTTTTTGAGGGTGTGGCTTATAATTCTCGCTGGCTCATGGAAAGCGTGGAAAAATTTACGGGGCAGCAGTTTCGTTTTTTAAGGATTATCGGTGGCGGGGCCCTGAGCGATCTGTGGTGCCAGATACACGCCGACATTTTAAATCGAGAAATCCGTCGGGTGGCAGAACCACGCTTAGCTAACCTAAAAGGAGCAGCTCTGTTAGCTGGCTTATCTATTGGTCGGCTTAGCCCCCAACAGATGAGCGAACGCATTAAAATGGAACGCTCTTTTGAACCCAATAGCCAATACCGCGCGGCCTATGATGAACTTTACGCTGAATTTCGCAATTTGTATAACGTAGAGAAAAAAATTTACGCCCGACTAAATCGCAAAGAATCATAAAAAACCAGCTATACCCAAAAAGCAACAGAGGCAAACATGGATTTTCACTGGCTAAACGAATACCGCAAACAATTTCCAGAGGTTTTTGAGTTTATTGAGGGCATTCTCGAAAATTTTCCTGAAGCGGAGAAACTGCTCACCAGTGCCGGCGTAATTAAATCGGGCATCAACGAAGAAGCCGAAGAACTGTTTCAGAAAATGGCGCGGGAGCTGAAACCATACAAAGGAAAATTTGTCTCTTATGATGAACTGCCAACTGAAGGGCGCCACCGGGAAGACATTCTGCAAGAGCTACAAAAAATAAAAGAAGCAGAAGACCACCGGTGGCAACAAGGCTTGGCTTCAGGCGCGGTATATCATGGCGACAAAGAACACATTGACTTTCTCAATAAAGCCTATGCTCTGCATTCCCAAAGTAACCCGCTACACTTTGACCTGTGGCCTAGTGCCAGTAAATTTGAATCAGAAATTATCGCGATGACCGCCGCCATGCTCTCACCGGGCTGCACAGATGAGGAACGGAAAAACTTAAGTGGAACCATTACCTCTGGCGGTACAGAGAGTATTCTATTGGCGATGAAAACCTACCGGGATTATGCCGAGGCCAAGCGTGGCATTCGTCATGGTGAAATTATCGCGCCAATCACAGCACACGCCGCGTTCGATAAGGCTGCCCAGTATTTTAAAGTAAAATTAAAAAAAATTCCCGTAGATAAAAATTATCAGGCGGATATATCCGCCCTAAAAAAAGCCATTACCCACAACACAATTGCTATTGTCGGCAGCGCGCCCCAGTTTCCCCACGGCGTTATTGACCCCATTGCTGAAATGTCAGAAATTGCCCAAAAGCATAATATCCCCTTTCATACCGATGCCTGCCTCGGGGGCTTTGTGCTGCCTTTTGCCCGCAAACTCGGCGTTAAAGTTCCCGATTTTGGCTTTGAGCTACCCGGGGTCACCTCTATTTCTGTCGATACCCATAAGTATGGTTACGCTGCCAAAGGCACTTCTGTGCTACTCTACCGCAACCGTGAGCTGCGGCACTACCAATTTTTTTCCATAACCAACTGGCCAGGGGGGATGTATTTTTCCCCTACTTTGGCAGGCTCCCGGCCCGGTGGCCTATCGGCCGCTTGCTGGGCAGCTTTAGTTTCCATGGGAGAAAAAGGTTACCTACAAGCAACCGAGAAAATTTTAACAACAGCAAACACTATAAAACAAGGAATACGCACCATCCCCGGCCTGAAAATTTTAGGTGAACCGCTGTATGTCCTTGCCTTTACTTCAGATGAGTTTGATATTTATCGGGTGATGGAATACTTAACCCCCAAAGGCTACTCGCTCAACGGCCTGCACCGACCGGCAGCCGTACATATCGCAATAACTTTGCGCCATACCCAACCTGGTTTTAGCCAGCGGTTTTTAGCTGACCTGCGTGAAGCTGTGGACTATGTACGTGCCAACCCCCAGGATAAGGGCAGTATGGCTCCGATGTATGGTTTAGCTGCCAACATACCACTGCGCAGTGTGGTGGATACCCTGTTAAAAAGGGTACTCGACGCTTACTACCAAAGAGAAAAAGATGTAACATGAAGGATAGTTAGCTTTTTGGTGGGGAATTCCCCATCAAGGTACGGAATTCCAGAACAAAGACAGCTGCCGTCCGCTGGAGCGCTATTATGAAGCTCTGCAAAAACAGCAAAAAGTGCTTGCACCGCTGAAAAATGTGATTTTTCTGTGAACTAAAGTTGACGGAAAGTCGTCAAATAAACAAGTGTCGGGAAACCGGCCAATGCAGAAAGGAGTTACTATGACCAAGAAAACAATCCTGATCACCTTAATGGCACTGTCCAGCGTGACAGCAACCTATGCCGGAAACAGCATCGACGCCAAAATAGGGGCTGGTAGTATCGAACAAAAAAATATAGAAAATGAAAAACCTCTACTTTGGGGATTTGATGCTGCTATTGCCTTTAACTTGGAATTAGATAAGCTTCTGGCGATCTCACCAGAGATAGGTTTTTTGAATGTTTCTAACACAGGATCCTTTATGGGGGCCGACTGGAATAGTCATACCTATCTCTTTCCCCTGACCTTAAACGCAAAACTGTTCTTACCCATGGGGGATGCAGATATGGGCGAAAAACCCCTTTTACAGCCTTATATTACCGTAGGGGGCGGTTATGTGTTTGGGGAAAACCATTTTGAATATGGTCCAATGCACCAAAAAGTGGGGTTAAATGGTTTTACCTACCAAGCCTTACTGGGTGCTGCTATTACCTTAGATCCTACCTCGGCAGTACAAATTCTTTTGGAAGGTGGCTATCGGGGCTTTAGCTTAAAACCCGATGTGGACAATCCTGAAACAGAAGATTCCAAAGGTTTTATTGCCCGTGTGGGTATTCGCTATAGCCTTGCTGGCGCCACTTCTTATTAAGAAATAACCAGGCTTTCAGGCCGGCTCTGGCCGGCCTTATGGCTTAGAACCATCCCCTTATAATTATGAAAACTAAAATTGCTATTATATTTTTGTCTATACTAAGCCCAGTGCTTACCGCACAGACCTTCACCCTGAAATACGCTACCCTCGCTCCCGAAGGTTCTACCTGGGGGCGCTATGTCAGGCAGATGCAAAAAGACATGGAAACTAAAACCCAGGGCCGGGTAAAACTGCGTGTCTTTTATGGCGGGGTTGCCGGTGACGAAAAAACCATGATGGATAAACTCAAACGCAGCCTTATTGACATGGCTTCTTTTACGGGGATTGAATTAGGCGCCACCGTACCTGAAGTGCGTCTGTTAGAACTACCTTTTTTCTTTGAAAACCATGCCCAAGTCGATGCTGTTGTGGCCGCACTATATCCTGATTTTGAAGCAAAATTTAAAGAAAAGGGACTCATTGTCGCTGGCTGGGGCGAGTCGGGTTTTGTCTATCTCATGAGCAAAAAGCCCATTCGCTCGGCTGCTGACATGCAGGGGGTAAAAATCTGGGCACCTAAAGGCGATGAGTTGGTACGCACGATGCTCACCGAGTATGGTTTAGTACCTGTCTATCTGGGTTTTGAATCGGTGTTGCCGCAATTGCAGACTGGCGGACTTGATGCGGTTTATGCTCCACCTATGGGGGCCATTGGGCTACAGTGGTTTCGTTCGCTGAAATACTATTCCAATGCCAAGCTGGCCAATGGCACCGGAGCCACCCTAATCAGCGAAAAGAGCTTTAAGCAATTACCTCCTGACTTGCAGAAAATCGTCAAAGAAGTCTCCGAAGAGAATTCCAGAGCCCTTATCCAGGCCCTACGTGCAGAAAACATGAGTGGTTTTCTTACCTTACAGAAAAACGGCCTTGAGGCGGTGGATGTCTCTCCAGAAGAATTAAAAAAGCTCAGGGATACGGCAATGAAGGTGCAGAATAAGCTGGTCGGTCGTCTCTATTCTCAAGAACTGCTCGACAAAGCCCGACGCGCCCGTGATAAAGCGCGCTGAACAAATTCTGACAAGCGGAGTAGTACAGGGTCGTTTTCTCGGTTCGGGATATAAGCGCACCCTGCTCTTGGCGCTGTGGTTGCTGGCCTTTCTACATCCTGCCCATATTGAACCAACATCCACCGGGTTATTGCTGCCGGAAGGCTTGAAAGAAGTTTCTGAAAGTTTTTTTGATGATCTAATTATCCAAGGTAAATGGGCTGATTTATGGCGGGATGACCCCTACCGGGAGTTCAACCGCCGTCTGGCGGCGGCAGAAAATTTCACCGAATTAGGCTTATTTGAAGAAGCTGCTGAGCAGGCCGATAAAGCCGAACGGGCACTGCAAATTTCTTGGGGGATTTTGCGCGGGCGTGAGGGTTTAGGTCGTAACCTTCCCGCTTTGGCAGAATTTCAACAACTTGGCCGCAACCAACGCAATCTTTGGCTCGATAAGATGTATCACGATCTCAGGTTGGCTTTGCAGCGCGAAGAGCTGTCGTTTTTAAGTGAAGATCTTACTAACTATGTCCAATACCGGGAACATTGCCAGAGTCTTTATGCACAACTGCGTAGCTATGGTTATTCCCAAGAAGACGAAAAAATTCTTTTAGAACGTTTACTAAATCTCATAAATACCCCGACAACGGCTGTTATATTTCAGCTATCCCGCACCGAGCCCAACCCAAGCGAAACCGGACGCCGCATCTTACGTCGGTTACTTCATTTACTTATGGCACAAGGCGATAAGAGTGGCGCCATCCGCCAAATTGATTTGGCAATACAGAAAAACAGACAGTTATTCAACGGTATCACTTTAGCACGCTACCTGCTGCTAACAGACCGCCCTGGGGAGGCCGAAGCTACCCTGCGGAGAATCTCTTTAAAGCAAGATGCCGGTCTTTTGGAATATCGAATTTTTTTTCACGGTAGGATGTTGCTATTGCGGTTACTTATGGCTGAAGGACGTTTAAATGAAGCGATGGAATTACTAACACTACTCGAACAGGAACGCCTGACAACAGTCGCCCGTTTTAATACTGCTGCAGAAATCCGTACGTATTTAGCAGAACAACACTACCGACTGCATCTTGAATTAGCCATCCTGCGAGCAGACATAGAGTTAAAGCCGCCGGAACCAGCTTTTAGCGAGATAAGCCAAAAATTATACCAGTATATACTCAGCTGGCGCAATCCTCTAAATCCTGCCGGCTTGAAGTTATTGGATGAGGCCATTCTGAGCGCCGGGGAGCTGAACTATCTAAGAGAAAAAATTGCCGTTGCTCGCCAATGTGAGATGCCGGCCACGGCCGATGACCAAGCGGCCATCTTCACCGAGAGGATGATGTCTCTGCTGCTGCTCCAGCCAATCAACTGCTCTTTTCAACAATGGGAACATAAACTGCTGCACAGCGGTATTGAACCAGCCCGCGCTTTTTATTTGTTAGAACGCCGGCTGCTCCTTGAAGAAGCCATGACGGGAAAAATGCCCGCGCTATCTCTACCGGTACAGCAGGCCCTGTTTCATTTTAGAAAAACTTACCTACTGGGCGAAACGACAGAAAACATTCCATTCGGCATTTACCACTTTAAACCTGAATGCAAACAAGAAAATAATTGTCTCTTTATCTACCAGAGTCCGCACCTACTGGCTTATACCGGTTCGGGTTTATCACTTACCACCAGCGATAAAATACTGCCACGTGATCTGGCGCTTTTTCCTGCCATGGCTGCCAACCACCCAGAGCTCTTGCGCCGGCTCTCTGGGTCACAGGTGAGCCTAACACTATTCGCCCATGCTCATATGCTACCCTGGGAAGAAGCCGTGTTCAGTAACACCCGACCATCCCCCCTGCTGCTGCGCAAACTGCCCCCAGACCCGGGCGCTTGCAGCCAGTGCAGCGAACTAAAAGAATGGCGAGGTTTAACTGTCGGTCTTAGCAGCTTCGCCTTTGGCAGCAGCAATGAACCATCCGCAGATATTATTACCGCTTTCCGCAATGGTGAATTTGTACCTCTAAACGAAAACACAGCCAGGCGACTCAAAGAAATTCTTAAAAAAAAAGCAATCCTGCTACTGCACCTTCCGGGTGAATTCAGTGTTGCTGCCGATGAACGAGATATCATATTAAAAAACAGGGGGATGGAGGTAATTAGCCTGCGTACGCTTTCTGAAACAGCCCAGATCGGCGCCTTAGTGTTATCCGGCAGTCATATCCATGAAGTTATGATGGTGCTGCCTCATATTGCAGCGGAGCGCAGGACGCAATTTTTGATTTATTCTTTAGTACCAGGTCCGGATGAATTCCGTCGCTCCTTCTATTATGATCTCTATTCTCGGCTTGACCGGCGGGGTAAACCCTTTACCGAAGCCTTACCTGAAAGCCGCAGCCGGGCGCAAAAGAGCTTGGCAGAATCCGACTGGATACACCAATTGGCCATATATGTTCCCTGAGAAAACAGCAATTCTGTTATCCGCTCTGCTGCTAACAGCCTGCGCCCGACCGCAATTGAGCAAGACAGTCTCCCCCGATGACCTTGACCGCATATTGCAGGTATTTACCGAGCGTCGCTTTGATTACAACCTGAGGGCCCCACATACCCCCTCAAACTATGATCTGCTGGCTGCAATTGCGAAAGAAAATGGCATAGAACCAGGGTACCTGTTAGTGGCACTAAAAGAGCAGCAACCAGAAATATTTCGTGCTCTGCTCGGTGGCCAATAGCCTTTTAGGTAATACTAAATACAACCTGTTCAAACTCGGCCTTTATCCGGTAAAGTTCGTATTCTGTTTCTTCAGGACGTCCGATAGCTAATTGGCTCACGGGAAGTACCCGACCGGCAATACCCTGAAAGTCTCTAAGGCGTCTTCCTTTCGGTAGCTGGATGAGTATTTCCTTACCGGGAATAAGGCCACTGATGGTGACCTTATCGTCTCTGGCGCTGATCTCAAGCATACCGGCAGCAGTCGCCAGGTAACGCACCCGAAAGCCAATCTTAAACCAGCTGGCAGGCGTGCCGGCAAACAGAATATCTACCGCTGGCATTTCCAGGTAAAAAAGGTTACGAAAAATAGCTACCGTCTCGGCATAAGCCCAGCCATGAAAACCATCCCCCATGCAACCACCACGTGTTTTGGGATGAACCGCTTCAGGAAAAGTATAGGCCTTTTGCGCCCAGCCCAAAATTTTTTTCATAATTGCCCAGGCTTCATCGGGGTTGCCCTGCAGCAGAAACCCTCCAGCGACCTGAAGGGTGAGGTAGGGATTGATACCGGAATGTATGTTTTCCTGAAAAAACCCCCCGCGGAAAAAATAGTCCCGGCGCAGAATATTCAGAGTCTTGCTCATTTTACTGTTATTGTACTCGGGCAAGTTCAGAGGATAGAGCGCGGCAATAGAGCCAATCATGCCCGCATCTCTGCCCCTTCCTAACGCTGCGGGATAATAATCATAATCGTGCAAATATTTCAGCAAAGCGCGGTGCAGGCGACCATAGATCGCGGCAATTTCCAGACGCAAAATTTTCTTATATGGCAGCATTTCCCGCAGGCCACCTAAAGCCCAGAAATTATCCCACAAGTACCAATCAGCCACGCCGAGATGCTCGGCAGAGAATCCCGGTGGCAATACCCCCCCGTGTTTTTTTAGCATTCTATCAATCCAACCGATAAGACGCCGGATGGATTTTCGCTGTGCCACAATAAGGCTGTCATCGCCAGTGACTTTGGCATAACGCCCAAGAATCCATAAAGCCTGGCCATTGGCATCCCACTCACCGGCCTGCGAGCGGAATAAACCGTTGCGTTTAACCATTGAGGGGAAACGTTTAAGAACCGGCAAGACAGCCTGGTGTGCTCCTAACAGAAGAAGGGCATTGAGCATCAAGACCGCATCGCGGACCCAAAAATGATGGTAGGTAAAACTGCCCGGAGTAATACTGTCATAATCCCATAAGGTTTGAATGTGTCTTTTCGAATAGTCAAACCAAGATCGGTAGGGTTCGGGAATATCCAGCTCTAACGTGCAGGGAAACCATTTGTCCCAGAGAACACCAGCAGGATAATTATTTTTTTTATTTGGAGCAATCCCTTCAACTAACCCGACAGGAGGGTAGTATTTTTTTGTATCTATAAAATACCAGTCAATCTCATCGGCAGAATTATACAGGAAAGAAGCTGTTGCCAGACCCAGAGGATCGCGCACCGCAGTGCGCAGCTCGCCGATTTTTTTTCTACGTAGGCGATAAAACGGCTTTTTCTTTTCGCGGGCAGCGTGCTTCTTTTTGGCCAACGCCGGGATCTGAGCCAAAGCGTCGCCGGTTTCCAGGGTAGAAAGCTGCCATACCTGGGGCAGCGTTTTCAGTTGGATGGATACATCCCCCCCAATCTCTGCCTTTTCGGGACTGTAATTCAATTTATACAGTAACGCCGGGCCTTCCATGTTGAAAGGGCGCAGCGAAATAATAAGATTTTTTTTACCGCCGGCCCGCAGGCGCATGCCATCCTGGCGGGCTTCCACGCGGATAACCCGCCCTTTCCAGCGGATCACCATTTCAGAAGGGGATGGTACCTCAATTTCAACTTCGTCAGAATTGTCATGCGGCCGCACTACCTTACCTTCATCGAGAGCGGCAAACTCTATAGTAAAACCGTCAAATTCCGGCATGATAGCTCCCGCCATATCGACCGATACCTCATGCGGTTTGCCGGGAAAAGAAATCGACACCCAATTGCGTTGGGTTTGGTTAAGCGACAGTACATTATGAGAGCGCGGAATAAAAGATTTTTCTGCCGGATTATACTGACGTAAAGCCCAGTAAGGGAAAAAAAAATGGCGGTGGAATTGAAAAAAACTGTAATTCCAGAAACCGCCTGCCAACAGCCGGGAGGTCATCGGAATAGTTTCACTCGGCCATATAGTTGCGGTTGGATTACCCAACTCCAGCGCGCGGCGCAGCAGAGGCAGTGTTTTCGGATGTAGTTTGAGCCAATGTGAGATCAAATGCAACACCCCCCCAATCAGATATTGGGGCAAGTGCCGCAGTTTTTGCTTTTTTCTCTGTGCCCAGACGGTAATCCTGCGGCCGGGCCCAACGGGAGGGGTATTCATCGCTGGGGTAAAAAAACCTTTACATTTACAGCGTAAAGCGGGAATTTATTCTGGAACATACCATATTATGAAGAAAAAAACAACACTTAAAGTGCTGAAAAACGCCGCAGATTTATTCCCCGGCGCCACCAATAATGCGGAACGGCTCCCTCGCGACTGGGGGCAGCAAATTATTGTCCGAAAAGCTAAGGGCATCTGGCTCACCGATGAAGACAAAAATACCTTCCTCGATTTCTATCTCGGCCAGGGCACACAGATCTATGGTCACACCAATCCCGAAATTATTGGCTTTGCTCGCAAGCAGCTCAAAAAGGGCTTTCTAACCGGCTATTACAATAAGAAAGAAATTGAACTGGCGCTCCTGCTACTGAAATACCTGCCACAGGCCGAACAGATCCGTTTTTTTACGGGAAGGCAGGCGGCGCTGCAGAAAGCAGTTCATCTAGCCCGCCTGCAGACCAACCGCGAACGGGTACTGGTATTTGATGGCAGCCGGCATGGTACCTTTGGCGGCCTAAAAACCCACCTACCCTTAAATGATGACCTGGCATTGGAAAACTACTTTCAACAACACGGCAACCAAACGGCTCTGGTAATGATTGAAACCCTGCCAACAGGTTCGGGGCTACTTCCACAACGCCCTGAATTCCTCCAGAAAATACGCTCTCTGACCATAGAAGCAGGTGCAGTGTTGCTGTTTGACGAAACAGAGACCGCCTTCCGCGCAGCCATGGGTACCGCTTATTCTAACCTATACCTCGACTGCGATGTAATGTTATTGGGCGGAGTTATCAGCGGTGGTTTACCCTTTTGCGCCTTAGCCGGTAAAAAAGAAATTCTGGCCCCACTGGCAGAAGAACTACCTGGCGACAGCGATACCGAAGCTGGTTACCTGCTTGGTACTCTGACCGCCCTGGCATACCTAAGTAAACTGCAGGATGGTTCCATCCACCAACAATTGATTGAAATTACCGATTATCTTGAAAAACAATTTGCGCGCCTCATTGCACCGCTGTTTGAAAAGCGCGAAATTGCGCTTAGCTTGCAAAGCTGGACAGGGATTTTCAACCTGCGCTTTTACCGTCGCGGGCTGGAATTACCCGAACCCCGCCGGCTGGAAGATATTTTCATGGAACATGCACAACTCTACAGCCGCCTGCAAAAACAATTGCTTAAGCGGGGAATCTATCTACCCCCCTCACCCACCGGACTTTGTTACTTATCTATTTTGCACCGCCACAAAGAAATCGATCTTTTTCTGGAAGCTCTGCGCGTTTCTCTAAACAAAATATTACCCGGTAATTAGCAATCCCGGAGTGGTTCTTTGAAACTGAAGTCCATCATCGGCATCCCGCTGGCGTTAGCTACGGTATTTTTCAGTTTTACGATTATGACCGTCTGGTGGCAGATACTTTTTTCCCGCACTCTCGAAAACTACCTGCCGGCCAAACTGTATGAAATAGAAAAACAACAGCGCAACGCTTTAGCCCTCGAAGGAATTAGCGCACTTGAAAATAGTCTTTGGGTTGAGCCGACAACAGTCTGTTCGCGTCCAGTATGCATTGAAACAAAACAGAAAAAATACCATATCCGCCAGACGGTTCTCGACAGGCTCGAAGCCGAACGGCAGAACCAAAAACGAATTTTTTACTCTGAATCTCTGTTTCTGATTTCGGTTATGCTCTTAGCGGCAGTCTATATGTTAGCGTTAGTTCGTCGGGAAAAACGACGGTCCGACGAACGGGAACAGTTTCTGGCCATGGCCACGCATGAGCTGAAACATCCGATCAGCGCCTTGTCTCTACTGCTCGAAAGCCTAAAACGAGGCAGCCTGCCCCCTGACCAACAGGAGCGTTTCATAGAGAGAGGACTCGCCGAGCTGCGCAGCCTAAAACAGCAGAGCGAAAACCTGCTTAGAGTGCAACAGCTTAAGGTTCTCAGTCGCCCGGAGAAATCCCCTTACCTGTTAGTGCCCGTCTTGCGTGATCTAATACTGCGCTGTGAACAGCAACGTGGCCAGAGCGGTCGTTGCCAACTTACGGTCACCGACGAAACGCTGACCACGCGGGTCAACCGCCAGGGCCTTAATTTAATTATAGGCAATCTGCTTGACAATGCTTTAATTTACTCGACAGATACCGTGACAGTGAGTGTCACTACATCGGGACGGTTCATACGGGTGGATATCAGCGACCTGGGGCTGGGTTTTACCAAAGAAGAAAAAAATAATTTTGGAAAAATGTTTTTTCGTTCTACCCGACACCAAATCCAGAATATTAGAGGCAGCGGACTTGGCCTCTTTACCGTAATGCGGTTAGTTTCCCTCATGAAACTGAAATTCACAATGCAGAGCAATGGCCCGGAAAAGGGCAGTTGCTTTTCTGTTTTTCTAAAAAAATAAAATGGCAGAGTTCAGCAGACATCAGCTTAGAATCGCCATCGTAGAAGATAATGACTCCATTCGTGAACTAATTGAATTGAACCTAAGGCGGGAAAACTATGTAGTCGATGCTTTTTTTTCTGCAGAGCAACTTGAGAAGGCCTACAGTCCAGGGCGTTTTGATCTGCTGCTGTTAGATGTCATGCTGCCGGGCAAAAGCGGTATCCAACTAGCTGAAAGTCTGCTGCAAAAAGAAGCACTATTGCCCATTCTATTTATCTCGGCAGTAAACCAGGAACAGAAAATTACCCGCGCCTATGAATTAGGTGCTATTGACTATATAGTCAAACCATTTGAAATAGATCATCTGCTAATCAAAATAAGAAACTTACTACACTATTTTGCTCCCCGCCAAGAAGAAAGAATTTTACCAACTATCGTCGGCGCAGCAGAAATTAACTGGGATTTACTGCAGGTTAATCGCAATGGCGAAATCCATGTTCTGACGCCCAAAGAAGCACAGACCCTGAGTTATTTTCTCAACAACGCCGACCGGGTGATTCCCCGCACGGAACTAATGGAAAAAATATGGGGGCAAGAACATGAGGTTTCCAGCCGCAACATCGACAACTACATGGTAAGATTCCGCCGCATGTTTGAAGAAAATCCGGCAGAGCCTCGCATTTTCATTACCTACCCAAAAAAAGGCTATGCCTGTAAATGGCGTAGGGCATAAGCGCTGTATAAAGGGTTCATGACAAGTTCGATAAAGTAACAGACTTTCGATAAGGTATTAAAATTCTTCCGTGCCAGTTATCTCCAAACCATAACCTTCAAGCCCCGCCACACGACGCGGGTTGTTGGTCAACAGCCGTAGTTTGCGCACTCCCAACATCACGAGAATCTGCGCACCAATACCATAATCGCGCAAAACAGCCTCCTGCCCCAAGGGGGATGGAGTTTTGGTATCGAATTTCTTTAATTCATTGAGCAAGGTAACGCCATGCTGGCGGATGATGAGCAAGACACCGTTTTTATTCTTGGCGATATGCTTGAGCGCCGCACTGATACTACCCGCTCTCTCAAGAAATTCTGGGTTAAGCAGATCATGCAGAATATTCTCAGCCTGAACCCTGACCAGTACTGGTTTATCGCCACTGATCTCGCCAAGGGTCAGAGCAATGTGTACGCGTTCGTCAAGCGCGGTGGTAAAGGCACGCGCCCTAAATTCCCCATATGCTGTGGGGATTTTCACATCGGCCGCTAGGTGTATCATTTTCTCCCGATGGCGGCGGTATTCAATTAGATCACGGATGGTGACAATCTTGAGTTTATGCTTTTTAGCGAATTTAGCCAGGTCTGGCAGACGGGCCATCGTGCCGTCTTCTTTCATGATTTCACAGATCACAGCTACTGGCTTTTTCCCGGCAAGACGGCAGAAATCCAGTGAAGCTTCCGTATGACCAGCCCTTACCAGCACACCACCTTCCCGGGAAACCAAGGGGAAGATATGTCCCGGACGCACAAAATCCGTTGCCTGTGAGCGGGGATCGGAGAGCAGGCGGATCGTCTCATAGCGGTCATGGGCAGAGATCCCCGTGGTGATATTATTTCTCGCATCGACGGAAACGGTAAACGCAGTTAGACGCAGGTCTTCGTTATTCTCGACCATGGGCTTCAGGTTTAATTCTGTCGCTCGTGCGGCGGTCAATGGAACACATATCAGACCGCGCGCCTCTGAAGCCATGAAATTGACTGCCTCAGGTGTGATATCTTCAGCAGCCATGACCAGATCACCCTCGTTTTCCCGGTCTTCGGAATCCGTAATGATGATCATCCGCTTTTGGCGGAATTCTTCAATTGCTTCTTCAACTGTGGCAAGCTGAATTTTGCCACTTTTTTTCGTGGAAACAATTTTCTTCAGTGATTGCAGCAAAGTAGGTTTATTTCAGCCGGTTTTCTTCAGTCTGCTTTTCCACAAGATTTAGGTGCGCTACTGGCTGAAAAAGTAAAAACATCAGTGTTGGTGGCACAGGAGCCAGAATAGTTGCCAGCCAGATCATAGGTGAGAAAAAGATGGTAATTACAGCAAATACTAATCCACCGAGAAGAATCGGCAACAGAGGGATTTTTTTCTGGTTCATAGCTCATATTTCTTTATTGACAAACTGGACGTCAATAAAAAAATACTTTTAAAAGAAGCGCCATGGCGATGGCTGATTGTTGGCGGGAGAAACTATAACTTAATATTAAAGTTATCACAAATTAAGCGCCGATAATAGCCATGAGGGATCATAATAACCTCACAGGACGGTAAAAATTACAACAAGGAAACAGCTATGAAACGGAAAAACATCCTCACTTTCGGTCTTGCTTCGATTCTCGTTCTCGCGGGTGTCAATCTGCACGGCCAAAACAACAACAATGAAAACAAAAACGAAGAAGAAAAGAACATCGCTGATGAAGCTGAAGCCAAGTGGCATAACCCCGACTATCGGGCGTACCTCAAGTCATTTGACGATCTGATCAAACTAAGCGATGCTTATGCTGAGAACAAGCTTCGTTTGGCGCTGTCAAACTACCAGACCGGGCGCAGTATCATCCAGAAAATGCGTGAAGACATCCAGCGCTTCAAAGAAGAAGCCGCTGAAGCGAAATACCTGAACGAAAAATGGTACTGGCAGACGATTGACCGCAAAGCCCGCGAAGAGCGCATCATCCAGATGAAAAAACAGGAAGCGAAACTTAAGGCTGTTACTTTTTTTACGCGAGCTATCAACCACCTTGATGACATCAATAACAAAAAAGTTCGTGAATCCGATAAATTTAAGGAACTGACCGCCGATGTCTATCGCGACTGGATTATCCAGCAGACCGACCTGGGTAATATCCCCCAGACTGTTGATCTGCTTGAACGCTACATGAAAATCGACCCCAAATATGAGCAGGAAGTCTCACCCCACCGCTACCTGTCTTCAGCATATGGGTTCAAAGAAGCCATCCTAAACAAATACAATGCCGGCACCGAGCAAGAAAGGCTTTTCTATAAAAAGAAAAAGAATGAGCATCTGCTGCGCGCAACTGAGCTCAAATATAAGAAAGATTCGCCGGAATATGAGCAAATTCTCGACGAAGTTAACCGCGACGAGATCATAGCTATCGGTAATAACTAAGTTAAGTAGTCTCTACCGGCCTGAAACCGGACTCAAACGAGTCCGGTTTTTTATGACTAAACTAAAAGCCCGGCAAAATAAGACCATCCCCCTACTTTCTTAATTAAAATTGCAGGCGGTAAAAACCAACGGTATTGCAAAAGGTAATTGCGGCCAATTCTTCTGCCGGCATTCCTTTAAGATCGGCAATAAAATCCAGGGTGGATCGCACTAAACCAGGTCGGTTTAGCTTGCCGCGAAAGGGTACCGGCGCTAAAAAAGGCGCGTCGGTTTCCACAAGCATTTTTTCAACGGGACAATGCAAGGCAGCTTCACGCAAGCCAGCCGCATTTTTAAAAGTAACAATCCCCGAAAAAGAGATCATAGCGCCTAACGCAAGAAAATCTTCCATCTGCGAACGGTTCCCGGTAAAACAATGGATTAAAATTGGGGTCCTGTGTTCCCTTAAAAACGCCATGGTATCCCGGTGGGCTTCGCGGGTATGAATGCATACTGGCATATTTAACTCAGTGGCTAAATCGAGATATTTTTGGAATGTACGCTGCTGTGCTGAACCGGCAGCTGCCTGCTCGGGATGGTAATAATAGTCTAAGCCAATCTCGCCAATAGCGACAAATTTGGGATCTCCCTCACCAGCCCGCGCCCGTGCGAAAGCAATACCAATTGCAGGGTCAACCTCCTGCGCTTCACCGGGATGAGCGCCGACGGTGTACCACACTATTATTTCTTTTTCGCTATGGGCCAAATCCCAACTGTACTGCATACTCGCCGGGTCTGCACCAATCTGGATAAAGCCAACCACCTGGTTGCGCCGCATTTCATCAAGGTGAGCTTGACGGTTGCCGTCTTTTGCAAGCACCATGTCAAAATGACAGTGGGAATCAATCAATTTCATGAGATAAATATAATCTAAAAAATATCCACTTGGCTTATTTCAAAATAATCTTGCAGCTACTTCATTTATGCGACAGGAGCGCAAACTGTTTATTCCCGGCTTCAAGTAACGGCGGAGAGAGACTGCCTTAAGTAAAATCTTCTTAAGGCGGTCAAATACTTTGCCGGTAAGCAAGCCCACTATTGCCAAGTCTGGAAAGAAAAGCTGCTTGGTTTTCAAGCATTAGGCTTGCAGTGCCTATCCTAAGCAAGAACAACTCGTGGCTGCTTAAATGTTTTTAGTTACTAAAACTTCTATTACCATGGGGGGGGAATCGCCTATTATATTTCTTAGAATTTCTGAATAGGGATGGTTGCTGACGTAATTTCCCTGCATGTAAGGATGTTTTTCCCCCGAGCAACCTGACCAGGCCCACCGGTGCCATAATTTTTCTGCATGTGGGATATTTTCCCGCCACTGCCTAGTTTCCCGCATGGGCTGATGTTAGACTTGTACTACATAATTTTTGCAAATGTGGGGATATTTTCTCGCCGAGCAGCTTGACCAGTTCACTAGTGCCGTATTTTTGAGGATATTTGAGGGGGTGCATCCCCCCGACAGGCCGCGCATAATTTTCACCGATGTAGGGATGTCTTCCCGCGCTTTTTCAGTTAGCGGTGGGTTGTATGTAATTTCGCTACATGTGGGGATGTTTGCCCGTCGCACCATCCAGAGGCGTCGTGGGCGGCTGTAATTTCGCTACTTGTGGGGATGTTTGGCTGCGCTGCGGGCATACCGATTCCCTGGCGGGTAGGCTTAAGGAAGAGAACTGTCGCCTTGTTAGGCTGCCAATCGGGGTTTTAGCCCGAAAGAGTAGTCTAACTGCAGGGAAAAAGCCGCCGGTCTCCCCCGGGCAGGCTGTCCGTACTTTCTAAAAAGCGGCCTTTTTTGGTAACTATACGAACTAAGCACTTC
>CALHRC010000004.1 GCA_938038265.1 uncultured bacterium | reverse complement strand
CACAAGCAGCACCGCCAGGGAATCGGTATGCCCGCAGCGTAGCCAAACATCCCCACATGTAGCGAAATTACATACAACCCACCGCTAGCTGAAAAAGCGTTGGCTAAAACATCCCTACATCGGTGAAAATTATGCGCGGCCCGTCGGGCGAGTGCAATCCCCCCAAACATCCTCACATGCGGGGAAATTGCGCGCGCTCTTTCAGGCGGATGCACCCCCTCAAATATCCTCAAAATTACGGCAGCCGTGTACTAGTCAGACTGCTCGGCGGGAAAATATCCCCACATTTGCAAAAATTAAGCAGTGCAAGTGTAACATCAGCCCATGCGAGAAACTGGGGAGCGGCGGGAAAATATCCCACATGCAGAAAAATTACGCGGTGCGGGCAAGACAAATGCACTTACGCACCTGAAAAACTTTTTGTTTTCCGAGAAGCTCTGTAACACCAAAGAGGAAAGAGCAAGACGCAATTTTTTATCATGATCGTGATTGCTGTGCAATTCCGATTTTTTGCGCTAAGCGAAAAATTACTAAAGTTTGACCGGTTGTTTTCTAAATAGGGACTGACCTTATGCCCCGCAGAACGGATCTTCAGAAAATACTCGTCATTGGTTCCGGGCCTATTGTAATAGGACAAGCCTGCGAATTTGATTACTCTGGCACACAAGCAATCAAGGCACTAAAAGAAGAAGGTTATACAGTCATTCTAGTAAACAGTAACCCGGCAACTATTATGACTGATCCCGATCTGGCGGATGTAATTTATATTGAACCCATCAATCTGGCTTACCTAACAAAAGTTATTGAAAAAGAGCGTCCCGATGCCATCCTGCCTACGGTTGGCGGGCAAACCGCACTCAATGCTGCATTAGAACTCTCCCGAGCCGGAGTGCTTAAACAATACCATGTCGAGCTGATCGGTGCTAAAGAAGAAGCTATTGCCAAAGCGGAAGACCGCAAGTTGTTCAAACAAGCAATGGAAAAAATTGGCGTGGCCATGCCCCGCTCCGGTTTAGCTCACACTTTAGAAGAAGCTGAAGCCTTACTAGCTGATATCGGGCTTCCGGTGATTTTAAGACCTTCATTTACGCTTGGTGGAACCGGAGGCGGCGTTTGCTACAATAAAGAAGATTTTCACACCATGGTCAAAAAAGCTTTGGCAGAGTCGCCGACATCGCAGGTACTCATCGACCAGTCGATTATTGGCTGGAAAGAATTTGAACTTGAGGTCATGCGCGATCTCAATGATAATGTGGTGATCATCTGTTCCATCGAAAACCTTGATCCAATGGGTGTTCATACCGGCGACTCGATCACGGTAGCCCCCCAGCAGACTTTGACTGACAGAGAATACCAGAACCTGCGGGATATGGCGATTAACATTATTCGTGAAATTGGTGTGGAGACCGGCGGTTCTAATATCCAGTTTGCCGTTAACCCCGTGGATGGCCAGGCCGTTGTTATCGAAATGAACCCCCGGGTGAGCCGCAGTTCTGCTCTCGCTTCCAAAGCTACCGGATTTCCGATTGCAAAAATTGCAGCTAAACTTTCTATCGGTTATTCTCTTGATGAGATCAAAAACGATATTACCCGTAAGACCCCCGCTTCTTTTGAACCGACCATTGACTATATCGTAACCAAGATCCCCCGCTTTAATTTTGAAAAATTTCCCGAAAGCCCCCGGGTACTTGATACCCAGATGCGCTCAGTCGGTGAAGCTATGGCATTGGGGCGCACCTTCCCTGAGTCTTTTCAGAAAGCCTTGCGTTCACTTGAAACGGGAGCAGCAGGTTGGGGGGCGGATGGCCAGCTCGAAATCCCACTTGCTGTTCTCAAACAGAAAAAAAACGGCACTCTGGAATCTTTCTTGCGCCAAAAGCTGGGAACTCCCAATGACAAAAGAGTTTTTTACATAAGAGAAGCCTTTCTTGCGGGAATGAGCGTCGAGCAAATCCACCAGCACAGCCTTATCGATCCCTGGTTCTTGCACCAGTTGCAGCGGATCATTGACGCTGAAGCCGCCATTAAAACAGAATTTCTGCAGAGCAAAACCCTCAGAGAGGAAACAATCCACAAAGCCAAGCGTATGGGTTTCAGCGACCGCCAATTGGGCTACCTTATCGTTGAGCATGAAGTGACAGGCTATCTTGAGAAAATGGCTGTTTGTGAGAAGGGCTCCCGTGAATATCTTGAAATTGCCGCGATCATCGAGCAGCGTATTCGTGAAGGTGAGCGGCGCATCAACCTGCTGCGTAATGAAGCTGGTCTTCAACCAGTTTTCAAACGCGTAGATACCTGTGCAGCTGAATTTGAGTCTTTTACTCCATATCTCTATTCGACCTATGAAGACGAAGATGAGTCAGATATCAGCTCAAAAAAGAAAGTGTTGATCTTAGGTGGCGGCCCCAACCGAATCGGGCAGGGAATTGAATTTGACTATTGCTGTTGCCACGCATCGCTTGCCTTGCAGACCTATGGGATTGAAAGCATCATGATAAACTCCAATCCCGAGACGGTTTCGACCGATTACGATACTTCCGACCGGCTGTATTTTGAACCGTTAACTGTAGAAAACATACTGGATATCTACAATAAAGAAACACAGCAAGGCGAAGTGTTGGGTGTCATTCTGCAGTTTGGCGGCCAAACCCCGCTGAAATTGGCGAATGTGTTACATGAACGCGGCGTTAAGGTTTTGGGAACTTCTCCAGCGGATATCAACCGTGCGGAAGACCGCCGACTGTTTAACGAGTTAGTGGCTAAATTGCAAATCAATCAGCCCATGGGGCGGATGGCAAAATCTCCCGAAGAGGCCCTGCAGGCGGCGATAGAGATCGGCTATCCGGTTTTGGTGCGGCCTTCTTTTGTGTTGGGCGGTCGTGCTATGATGATTGTGCATAACGAAGACCAATTGCGTGCCTATATGCAAGAGAATACTGAGATTACCTCAGAAAGACCAGTTTTAGTTGATCAATTTTTACAAAATGCTTTAGAAGTGGATGTGGATGCTTTATGTGATGGCAGCCAAGTTACCATCTGTGGGATATTAGAACACATTGAAGAGGCAGGGGTTCACTCAGGAGATAGTGCTTGCATTTTACCACCGAAAAATATCCCCCCCAAATATATTAAGGAAATTATTGAAACAACCCGTCGGGTAGCCCTCGATCTTAACGTTAAAGGCTTTATCAATGTACAGTATGCTATCTACAATGAAAAACTCTATGTACTTGAGGTAAATCCGCGAGCAAGCCGTACTGTACCCTTTGTTTCCAAAGCCACCGGGCACCCTCTGGTGAGATATGCTACGGCAATCATGCTGGGTAAGACACTGAAAGAATTGAAATTTACTGAAACCCCCAAGCTCAACTTGTATTACGCTAAAGAAGTAGTATTGCCGTTCAAAAAATTTGCCGGTGTCGATACGATCCTTGGTCCCGAAATGAAATCAACAGGCGAAGTCATGGGTATTGGCAGAACACCCTCAGAAGCTTTCTTTAAGAGCCAGGAAGCTGCCGGAATGAAAATGCCGGTTGCGGGCGGCAATATCTTCGTTTCGGTTAATGATGCTTCAAAGAAACCTCTGGCCGATGTATTGAAAAAAATCAGTGAAGCTGGTTTCAATCTTGTGGCAACTCATGGCACTGCTATCTTTTTGGAAAAGCAAGGGATTCGGGTGCAGAGGATCAATAAAGTGCATGAGGGGCGCCCCCATATCGTTGACTCGGTGCGTTCGGGTGAAATTCATATGATCATCAATATCCCGACGGATTTCAGAACTCGCAATGATGCGCTGGAAATTCGTCTGGCAGCCCTACAATATAATTTGCCTTATTTTACAACTGTTGCTGCCGCTCGGGAAGCAATACTTGGTATGCTCGAAATGCGTGAGCGTGAGATTGCGGTGTATCCGATTAAATGAAAAGGTTGACCTGCAGTTGCGCAAAGCAAAATCAGCCATTATGAAGAAAATTGCCGGCTTGCTGGTTTTTCTAATCGCCAGCCTCTCTGGCGTTGCTGCCTTAGCTGCCATAGATATTTCCGAAGAGCTGGAAAACGCCTCACCTGAATATATAACAGAGAACTACCGCAAAGCAGTCAAAGCTTTTGTTGAGGGAGATTACCTGGGTTCGCTGAGGTACATCCGGCATGTGA
>CALHRC010000003.1 GCA_938038265.1 uncultured bacterium | reverse complement strand
AAAGGCCTTGTGGAATACTAGCCGGGCCCGATGGTCTGACTCACGGATGATATCTAATTGCAGATCGTTTAATACACTCATGGCTGCCTCCATCTTGTAGCGACTCACCCGCCGATAGCAAATGGAATCGGGCTTTGCTGTAATACTGCAAGGTTGGTGCCAGAGAAGCGGCAACGCAACCTTTACCTATATGAAACATATTGGTTATTTTATACGCAGACTAATTAAAAAACCAACTTATCCACCTCAGGGAAGGTCTGCACTGGGAATAATGTAATTCCTTTTTTAAGCACTTCAGGCAATTGTGCAAAATCTTTTTCATTTTCTTGCGGGATAATAATTTTCTTTATCCCCACCCGCCTTGCGGCAATTACTTTTTCTTTTATACCGCCAATGGGTAATACTTCACCGGTCAAGCGCAACTCACCCGTCATGGCAAAACCCTGTTTGATTTTTTTACCGCGATAGAGCGAAAGCAGAGCGGTGGCCATGGTTATTCCGGCAGATGGCCCGTCTTTAGGAGTAGCTCCATCCGGCACATGCAGGTGTATGTCGTGCTTATTGAAATAACTGCTATCTTGGGTGTATGACTTGATATAGGTTAGAGCAATTTCAGCCGATTCATTCATTACTTTACCTAATTGCCCGGTCACCTTAAAACGCCCCCTGCCCGGCATGGCATTCGCTTCAATCATTAAAGTCGCGCCACCTAAGGAAGTATAGGCTAACCCGATCACAGTACCGGGATATTTAATAACCGCTTCATCCTTACGCGAAAAGGGAGGCGGCCCCAAAAGTGGGGGTAAGTCGCTAACATGCAGCACACGAGGGAATTTTTTATTCTCAACTAAAGCAGTAGCAGCTTTGCGATAAATTTTTTGGATCTGTTTTTCCAAAGACCTAACCCCGGCTTCCCGGGAATAACCGTCCACAATAGCGCGGATAGTATTTGCGGCCAGCTTCGGTGCATTGCCCGGTTTAAGGCCATTGTCACTGATCGCCCGGGGAATAATGTAACGTTTGGCAATTTCCATTTTTTCTTCGAGGATATATCCCGATAACTGGATAATTTCCATGCGGTCACGCAAGGGCCCGGGAATCGTATCAAGCGTGTTTGCTGTGGTAATAAACACAACATACGACAGATCAAAGGGCATATCGAGAAAATGATCGCGAAAGTCGGTATTCTGCGACGGGTCAAGTACCTCAAGCAATGCCGACGCCGGATCGCCCTGGAAGGAAACGCCGAGCTTATCAATTTCATCAAGCATCAATACTGGATTTTTCGTCTTTACTACTTTGAGGGCCTGGATAATCTTTCCCGGCATGGCCCCCACATAGGTTCTGCGGTGGCCCTTAATTTCAGCTTCGTCCCTCATACCGCCAAGCGAAAAACGAAAGAATTTTCTATTTAATGCCGCCGCAATAGACTTGCCCAGCGACGTTTTACCGGCACCGGGAGGACCAACCAGACAGATAATGGAACCCTTTTCGCTTTTCTTGAGCTTGAGAACCGCCAAATATTCAATGATCCGCTCTTTGACATCTTCAAGACCATAATGATCCCGGTCTAAGATCTGCCGGGCTCGGGCAATATCGATTTCTTCAAACTGCGGTGTTTCCCATGGCAATTCAATAATGGTATCGAGGTAGTTGCGGATCACCACAAATTCATTGGAGTTTGCATCTACATATTCCATCTTTTCGACTTCGGCCAATGCTTTCTCCCGGGCTTCTTCGGGCAGGTGGGCACTTTCAATTCTGGAGCGGTAGTACTCAGCATTTTTCTCGCGTGAATCCGGCCCCTGCCCCAGCTCACTGCGGATTGCCTTGAGCTGTTCGCGCAAGTAGTATTCTTTCTGCTGTTGCTCTATCTTATTGTTAATTTGACCCTGGATCTTTTTTTGTAATTTCAGCAAATCGAGCTCACGCGCGAGAAAAGCCAGGGCTTTTTCCAGGCGTTGCTTTACATCAAAAGTCTCGAGAATTGTCTGGAATTCTCTTTTCTCCAGGTTGAGAATGCCACAGACAAAATCGGCAATCCGCCCCGGGTCATCGACATTCACCAGAGTTACTTTCATTTCTTCAGTAAAGAAGGGATTTTCCGACATGATTTCCTTAGCCTGAGAAAGTACTGCCCTAGTTAAAGCGATAATTTCTTTATCTTTAGGATTTACCTGGTCGGGGTGATAGTCCACCTTAGCAACAACATTAGGTTTAGTATAGACAAATTCTCGTATGCTGAACCTCTGCAGCGTATTGACCAGAATATGCAGACCGCCATCAGGTAGGTTAATTTTTTTCAAAATTTTAACTGCTGTCCCGGTATGAAAAAGTTTTTCGGGAACTATTTCCTGCAGGTTATCATCTTCCTGCATCACGAGCCCCAGGTAACCGGTTTTCTTGCTAATGTTATCCACCGCCTCCGCCAGCGGCCCTTGCGCAATAACGAGGGGGGTAACCATTCCGGGGAATACCGGGCGGTGCCTTATCGGTACGATAAAAAGCTCTTCGGGTAATAACTGGTCGATGCTGACAATCAGATTTGGCTCATCCGCCATGGATATTCTCCTGTATGTTATTTTCTGCCGGAATTACATCCTTGACTTTCAACTGGTAGCGCAGCCGACCTTGAAAATAATTTAGTGATGGTTCTGTCACCCACTGGTATGAGGCAGCGCAGTTTAATTCCCGCGCCCGCGCAGCTGCAAAAAACCAGACAATATCAATTGCGGGAGAAAAAGCAAAACTTATTTTAGCATGATTTTTTTCACTACCCATATAGCTGATTTCAAAAGGCTTTTCATTCGTAACAATTACTTCAGGCAGAGGATTGTTTTTGCCATACGGAGCAAAAGCCAGCAGACTGTCCCAGTGCGAAATGCTCAATTCAGATTCGTAAAAATAAAGTTTGGGATGCAGGCTATCGTCTGTCTTAGCAATATCTTCTTCACGTGAAAAAAATTCCGGCGCCCGGCGGTAAACTTCGTCAATGAAAAACGCCGTCTCTTCATAAGCGATAGAAAATCCGGCGGCCGCCCGGTGGCCGCCGAACTGGATAAAACGATCTTTCAGTAAAGAGACAAAACCAAAAATATCTTCATTGCGGTAACTACGGGCCGATCCCCGGACACTGTCGCCGTCATCGACAAGCACCAGAACGGGTTTACGGTGATTTTCCGCTAGTCGGTTGGCGACAAGTCCCGAAATACCCCGGTGAACTTCGCGATGGTAGGCCACGAGTACTGGTGAGTTATGATGGCGCTCATCAAGTCCCTGGGCCAGCAATTCCACCGCATGCCGGGATATCTTTTTTCTTTTTTCATTTAAAGTGTGCAACTCATGCGCCTGCCGCGCCGCTTCGAGCGGATCTTGTGCCGTCAGGGCATAAAAGGCCGTTAGAGGCGATCCCATACGGTCGGCCGCATTGATTGCCGGGCAGAGGGTAAAGGCAAAATCACTTTCACTGACACCGGGACGCAACAGGTCAAACTTGCGCAACAGCTCGCGAAAACCAACCGGCAGGCCGGCACTATTATGGCTGAGCTGCCTTAAACCCTCCCGCAGCAGCAGACGATTATCGCTCCACAGCGGCATTAGATCGGCAACTATGCCAGCAGCCGCCAAGGGCAAGGCATACCTGGACTTCTCTTCCGTTTTTCGGGAAAGGGCATTTTGTAAAACAACAAATCTTTCAAATTCCGTAAGAGCTTCCGGCACTTTTTGTAAAAAACCATCCAACCTGTATAACTCGCCATTAGCGTGGATTTCCTGCTGCCATAGTTGTTCAAGGTTCAGAGCGCCTGGAGTAGAACGCCAGCTCACTTTCTGCGCCCCAGCTGCCTCGGCAATCAATATGCCATCCTGGACAAACAACGACCTACCTTCCCCTTCTAATTCATAGATTGCACCGTAACCAGCACTATAGGAAAGCAACAGACCCCGGATCAACTTATACACAATGGCAGCGGTACACAGATCGTTATTCTCGTCAGTTGCCGACAACCTACGCGGGTTCACAAAAGCATCAGCAGGAGGATAGTCTTGCGGAGTTTCAGGCAAAGTGTGATGATCGATAATTATCAACTCAATATCGGGCGCGGCCTGCTTTAATCGGGAAAGTGTTTGCCGATCCGAAGAACCGCAATCAAGTGTGATAAGCAGCCGCGGGACAATCCCCAGAATTTTATCCACAAAAGAATCACTGATACCAAATTTATCGTTTTCTCCCGGTATTAAAACAACCAGCCTTTCGGTAGAAATCTTCAGCACATCCCGCAGAAAAATATAGAGAATCGCAGCGGCAGTAAGGCCATCCGCGTCGCTGTCAGCAAAGATACACAGCTTGGCCCCATCGCGGCGTTCATAAAAGCTGCGCAACAGACTCACCGCAGTGCGCAGGTCGGGGATAGCAAACGGAGATTGCTGCAGCATAAGGTAAGGGAAAAGATAGGTGAGGATTTTGCGCCGCCTAAAATCACTGTCTGCTGCAACCTGTGCCGAAAATGTCTGGGAGATATGGCGCTCTAATTGTTCGCGCCATTGCAGGTAAATTACTTCACTGATTTTATCAGGCTTTTCTGTCGCCTTCTGGTACCAGAGGGCAAAGGGATCCACCATACTATTTCATCAGAGTCAGACCGGTATGTTTACCCCCACGCTCGATCTGCAGCTCCCGTGTTTCCAGATCACCATTGAGATTGCCAGACTTATGGATCAGAACACTGTCAGCTTCTTTGATATTTCCCTGCAGGAAACCTTCGATGGACACTTGTTTTACGAAAATATCGCCTATGACCCTACCAGAAGCCGAGATATCAAGCCGACCAGAACTACGGATGCTACCTTCCACCTGGCCTTCAATAATAAGATGGTTGTCATAGGAAATTTCGCCTCGAAAAACAATATCTTCAGAAACTACGGTGCTGTTTACGGTTTTTTCTGCCATGATTGTTACCTACTGTTCAGCGCTTTTCTTGCGCGAAGCGAAACCCTATTTCGCGCAAAATCTGATTTTCAAATTCTCTAATTGGCCCCGAACTATTTCCTGCCTCACTGAACCCTGTTTTCAGCGGATCAAGCACTTTTTGTCTCACGTCGCTTTCCACCAGCATCAGAAAGAGCGCCACACGGGCAAGCAGCGCGCGTCTTTCAAAGGCCAGCCAGCCATCATCGAGCGGTTCCTTTTCTGTGGCGGCAAGGCGCAAGCGCATAACACTCTCGCGAAACAATTGCTCGATGAAACTATGGCGTGCCAGCAGGGCCTGCGGCCGGATATTCCGCCGCCAGGCCTCAAAACGTATCTCTTCGATGAAATCCCGGAGTGTGAGCGCTACCCCTTCTTCGTGAAATAATACAGCCTGCTGTTGCCAGTCCCGCGGCAGGCTCTGCTTTACAGAAAAACGTTCTGCCAATAAAGACCGCAGGCGTTCTTTTTCTGCTTCAAGTATCAATTCACGGTTAGGCAAATTGCTGTCAGGCAACAGCCTTTTTAGATCGCGGGGGTCAATCTTGCGCCAACCATCGCACTGTACCAATATCCAAGCAGAACCAACATCGACCGGTTCACCCAAAGCAGGTTCCTGTTGAGGGCAGCGCGTTAAAACTTCTTGTAGTACTCGTGGAAACATAGCCAGCGGTAATTCCTGAAAATCGCTACTCTGCCCATATTGCTCCAGCGCTGCCGCAAATTCCATCCGCCCTGCTGACACCTCACGGTATATCTGCTTGATTTTTGTTTCACTTACCGGAGAACCTGAAAGAATTTCTTCCTGGGTTAATTTCAGCGTCAGGGCACGACTGCGGATAACGGTTACCCCTTCTTGCAGGGCCGCTGCGACCTGCCGGTCAAGCGCCTGTTTCATCTGCAGGCGCAATGGTAGGTATCGGTTCAGCAAGTACCTTACAGCTTCTCTTTCTTCAAGACGCTGCGCTTGGGAGCGCAGGTTTAATTCCCGCACCAGCGCAAGATCCCGCGCCAGACGTAATTCGTCGCTGTATGTCAGTTCACCTAACTTCAGATAAAAAGCGGCTTGTTGCACTTCACCGAGGGTTATGGTGCCGTTTCGATCCGAGGCTAATAGCTCACTTGGTGAACGACAGGCGAACAAGATTAACCCGACCAAGACAAAATAGGACAGTGCTGCAACAGGCTTACGGTATCCCATAAAAGCGCAATTGACTAGCAGCTTCACAGATGAAGGCAAGCCCACGCAGTGAGTATAGTAAACGTTTCAGTACTCAACCTGGGGCAGATCTCTTAGCAAATTAGCACGCGCCGAACCACGCCGTTTTTCAGCAGTTTTTTCAGGTGGTAATTCCGACAGCTCCTTTACCGGTAAGGTCTTGCGGCTGTCAACCGGCTGTGCTCCGGCAGAGCGCCGTCTTTTCAGATCGTCTAAATCAAACATGGGAGATTGTTTTAGCTGCATCTGGTGGGTCACTGTATTTTCGACAAGGTGCGGCAAAGGATTTTCGATCTTAAGTTCCATCAGCTTGACGCGTTCGTTTAGCAAATTATTCACCTGTTGCTCAATGGCAATTTTCATCGAATCATAGTACGGCCGACTGGGGTCAAGCTGGCTTTCAAGGGCACGCAGTTCCCTGATATTAGCGTCAAGAAACTCTATCCGCTTGAGAACATGAATAAACTTTATCGTGGCCATGATTTTCCCCTTTGCTGCAAATTTATGCCGGCTCTCATTTTAGAAAATATAAATTTCCGTATCATATATATCGGTTTAGGGCTATAGCATTCTTGAAACAAACCTATTTTTTTATAGAAAATATTCTGGCAATACAAACATCCCTATCAATTTACCCGCACCCGGCCCGATGCAATTTCATCGGCCATGGCAAATTCTGGCAAACGCTCCATTTGCTTTAGCGTCTCATTTACTACATGTAAACGAGTTACTGTCTGCGCAATGTGGCGTGCGATTGTATCAAGTTCACTGGCCTGCAGGGATTCCTCATGCACCAGCCGGAACGATTCTTCGAGCATTTTCAGCTGCTCTTCAATAAATTCGCAGTTACGGCGGGCATGAATGGCATTCTCCCGGCGCTTCTTTAATATATCAAGGCGTACCTGCTTGGGTTCGGTTAGGTGTGGCGCAGTTGCACTGATCTCTTCTTCGAGACGGCGGATCTCTTCGCTAAGGACTTCGACATCCCCCCCTTTTTCAAGTATTTCGCGCTGTTTCATTAGATTATACAGCAGGCGGATATATTGCTCCTCAAGCTCAGCTAAAGCGGAAAGCGAATTGTCTTTGACAAGCTGGGATGAAGCGTGGCTGGCGAAATTGCGGCGTATCTGCAGCAAATCGAAATCGAGCTGGCGCAATTTTTCGCGATAAAATCGACTGCCGGCGGCAATAGCATTGCGCTGCGCCCTCAGGCGCAAAGCGGCTGACTCGGCGCCCTCAAGCGCATCTACATACCGGCGGAATTTTTTGTGGGTCGAAAGTCCCAGCAAAATTACCGTATCAACTGCCAGAAAGGCCGGCCAGAACACCAGCGGGTTCAACAAGAAGCCGGCAAAGATGCCCACGGCAAACAGCAAAAGATGCCAGGGATTACGGAAGGCATGGAAGAGATAGGTCATCGGCAGCTTGTGGCGGCAGCAGCACGGTTCGTCAAGTTTTATTAGAAAGGGAATATCCGATTTGCCGCGCTATCCCAAACCCTGAAAATGCCCCATGTACTTTCAGGATATCATCGCAACACTAAACCAATATTGGGCGGAGCAGGGTTGTGCTATCGCCCAGGGCTATGATCTCGAAGTTGGCGCCGGCACCTTTAATCCCCATACCTTCCTGAGAGTTTTAGGGCCCGAACCCTATGCCGTTGCCTATGTTGAGCCCAGCCGCCGACCTACGGACGGACGTTACGGTGAAAACCCCAACCGCCTGCAGCACTATTATCAATACCAGGTTATCATTAAACCTTCGCCTGCAGCGTCCCAAAAACTATATTTGGGTTCCCTGGAAGCTTTAGGCTTTGACTTGAAAAAACATGACATCCGTTTTGTGCAGGACGACTGGGAGTCACCCACCTTAGGCGCCTCAGGTCTCGGTTGGGAAGTATGGCTCGACGGCATGGAAGTCACCCAATTTACTTATTTCCAGCAATGCGGCTCGCTGCCGTTAAAACCCATCAGTGTTGAGTTAACCTATGGTTTAGAGCGGCTGGCCATGTACCTGCAACGGGTAGAAAATGTCTATGATCTCAAATGGAACCCTACCTTAAGCTATGGGGATGTACACAAACAGACGGAATTTGAATTTTCAACCTACAACTTTGAAATTGCCGATACTGCCAAACTAATGCGCTGGTTCAATGAATATGAAGAAGAAGCGCGCGCTATCCTTGCCTTTGAAAAGACTAAATTGGTCTTTCCTGCCTATGATTACCTGCTGAAATGCAGCCATGTCTTTAACCTGCTACATGCCCGGGGAGCCATTTCGCCGGCAGAACGGGTTGACTATATTGCGCGCGTGCGTCACCTTGCCCGGGAAGTAGCGCAGCGTTATGTAGAGATCCGCGAACAAGCAGGATTTCCACTGCTCAAGAAATAACAACTTCAAAGCGCGGTTAAACCTTCCCTAAATTTACGGCCGTTGTCGCGGTAGAGCGCCGCAACATGCCTGATCATTTCAACCTCACTCTCCTTTAACTCACGGATAATTTTTGCCGGCACACCCGCCACCAGGGTATGCGACGGCACGATAAATCCCGGCGATACCAGAGCGCCGGCGGCCACAAACCCGAAACTCTCGACTTTAGCGCCGTCTAAGACCGTTGCGCCCATCCCTATGAATGCGAAATCTTCCAGAGTACAGGCATGCACCAGACAGCCATGCCCGACAGTCACGTCATTGCCAATGATGCAGGGCAGTTTTCCGCTGGATATATGCAATACCGAATTATCCTGGATATTACTGCGCTCGCCAATGAGGATTTTCTCGCCATCGCCGCGCAAAGTGCAGTGGAACCAGACAGAAGATTCGGCGCCAATTCTAACATCCCCAATCACATCGGCACTGGGCGCAATAAAAGCTGAAGCGGCAATTTGGGGGAGTTTGTCATAATAGCGATAGAGCATAGGTTGGTATTCCCACACTTTTCATAACTGACAACTACAATTAAGATTCTCAAACACAGGAATATACCTTGACGTCAGCCAGTTAAATTTTCTGCTGCATACTTATGAAAAACACAGCAACTGTTCTGCCTGCCCTGATACGCCATCCGGGTGATGTGACTTTCGGTTATTCCATCGCACCCCCCTTGTCTTTGGACCTTACCCATTGGGACAAACAGGGGCTAATACCACGCCGACGCACCGAACGAAAAGCGTGGATTTACGCAGCAACGCTCAACGATGATTTTTTTGCCGCAATGGCAATCGTTGACGCTGGTTATGTCGGAACTGCTTTTGCTTATCTGTATGACAGAAAAACCGGTTTCTTTCTTGAAGAGAAAATTACCAAACCCTTCGCTTTTGCTGACGACTTTGCCCCATCGCTGCAGACCCGCTGGCTTATTGCCGATGATCACCGCCGGTGGGAAATATCCCCCGACAGTCATAATCTGGTTTGTCGCTTTACCTCAGATACCTGGCATCTCACCCTTGACCTGACCTCTGGCCAACCGGGTTTAAATGCCCTCTGCCCTTCCAGTGGGCGCCCCTTCAACTACACTTTTAAGAACACCTGTATGCCAGTCCAAGCCAGTGTGCGGGCCAACCAACAGCAATGGGAACACAGCGGCGCATCGGGGTGTATTGATTTTTCTGCCGGCTATCCCCCCCGTAAAACAATCTGGAATTGGGCCAGCTTTATCGGCCAGACCTCTGCCGGCCAACCCTTTGGTCTCAATTTAGTAGCACATCATAATGACGGCCTCGAAAATGCCTTATGGCTAGATGGCAAAATTATTCCAGCCGGCCAGGCTTTCTTTGATTATGAGAAACCAATGGAAAAAAACCACACCCGCTTAACCGTGCCTGATCTGAACCTTGAGCTGCTGTTTACGCCGGAAGGCTGCCGCCGTGAAAACTTAAACGCTATCGTGATAGTCTCTGATTTTGTGCAACCTTTTGGCTCTTTTACAGGTAGCTTTGAATATGCAGGCCAGAAAATTAACGCCGGCGGCGTCGGTGTGGTAGAAGATCACCGGGCAGTTTGGTAATGAGCTGCCAGGTTTCCTCTTGCCGGGTAAACGGAAACAGATGGCCAAAATTTTTGAGCTGCTGCACGGTTGATTGCGGGTTTTTCCGGGCCAGCTGCCGCGCTCGGGCCACTGGACAGACATCAGAAGGGTCAGGCAAAATAAAATGCACCGGTGTTTTTAAGCGGGAGTATTGCCGCAGCGATAACATACCCGGAGACTGAAAATTTTTCGCTTCGAGTTCCGGCGAACAGGAAAGCTCCACACCGCCGTTTGGCGAATCCCTGAAACAGGCTTCTAGATAGCCGGCGAAGGCCTCGTCTGACCAGGCAGCAAAAGAAGGCGTGCGCCGCAAAATTTTGCCAGCCTTCTGCCGCGATTCAAATAATGACCGCCGCTGGCGGGCCCGCACGGCAATGGGGGCGGGTAAAATAGCCATATACAGTAACGCCGGCCAATACAACAAGGTAGGATCTAAAGCCACCACAGCAGTAAAGTGCTCCGGCTTATGGGCGGCAAAGCGCAACAATGAGGCCCCACCCATCGAATGCCCCAAACCAACTATATTGCGCAGCGAGAGATGCTCGGCTAATGCTGCCAATTGGTCGCGGTAGAAGTTCCAATTGCGAAACTTCAGTGTGCCCTCAGAAAAACCATGCCCAGCAAAATCAAGCGCCACCACCCGAACGCCACTGCGGTGCAACTTATTCCAGTAAAAGCGATAGCATAAAGCGGCATAACCATTGGCATGGGCAAGCAGCCAAACTCTCTCAGAATTCAGTTCATTATCATAGTAGGTTAAACGCAAGTCGCGCCATAAAAAATTTTTCTTCACTGCAAGCATGCAACCAAAAATTTTATGCCAGACAAGCGCACCAATCGAAATTCAAGAGTTTCATTCTAATGCTGGGCCATTCGGATATCTTTGTATTTTTTTATGTTGCCATAAGTGAAGCAGAGTATGCTTGGGCTGCTCAAGTTTTCACGCATTGAACAAGGTAAGTTTCAGAAAGAAGAAGTACAGACACCTCTGGCAAGATACAGTCACCTGCTAAAAAAATAAATTTTTCTTACTGTACCAGAGCGGCAATACTCTGCACGCTGCAGAACTTATTGCTAAAAGAGCAATAATAGATTTTTCCGGTGACCGCCAATTCTCCACTGGTCTGGGCGGCAATTGCAATTGGTTTTATCTGAGAAAAATATTCTTTGTCTTCGCGGGCCACAATACCATCAAGCTGAGAGACCTCGGCTATTGGTTTGCCGTACTGGCGGATTTTTTGCAACAAGTCTTTTTCTGCTTCATGGCCCAAAGCTAACTTTACCAACTGAATTTTATGGCCAGCTTTACGCTGGATGCCATAGCCCTTCTGTAACACTAACTGTACATCCACACCACCTTTGCGCCGTGTGGCGGATGCCTCAATTGGCTTTGGCCCAGCAAAATCAAACGAGAGCAGATTTCCCATGAACAATAAACCTATCAGCAATATTACCACACGCTTCATATAATATATTATACGAAAGATTCTGCCAGTTCGCAAGCAATTTTTTTATTTTCTTGGGCTTGGGCGCTCAACAAAAAAGCCATCCTCTCGGCTTCTGTTTCAGATAGCAGCGCCGCCAATTCTGCCTGCTGCAGACCGATTTCCGGCGCATAGCGGGTGAGGTGCTTGCGAAATAAAATTGCCGCCGCACTGCCATAGAAAGCCTGCATGAGTGAAAAATGATGACGCATAATTTCTCTTTTTTCAAAGGGGGATGGTTCACCACCGGCGGGGCGAAATACCCACGGACGGCCAATGGCCCCGCGACCGATATATACTCCATGCACACCATAGCGGGCGACTTTTAGATGGGCCTCTTCACGGCTCTTTACATCCCCATTACCAAATACAGGAATGGTAACTTTGCTTGCAATCTCGCCAATAGCATTCCAGTCGGCTTCGCCACTGTAACCCATCTCACGGGTGCGCCCATGCACGGCCATCATCCAAACCCCTTCACTTTCTAAAATATCAGCAATTTCAAGGTAGTTACGGGAATTGGCATCCCAGCCCAATCTTATTTTAGCCGAAATTGGTATTTTTGTCTCTCTAACTAACCGCCGGATAATTTCTCTAACTTTCTTAGGCTCGCGTAAAAGACCGGCACCTGAACCGCGCATAGACACCTTACGGGTAGAACAGCCCATATTGAGATCAATCCCATCGGGATTTAGAGGCACGATACGTTTGGCAGCATTGACAATAATATCAGGATCATTGCCAAAAATCTGAAATAAAATGGGACGCTCACTTTCGTGAAACCTAAAGAGTCGCAAGGCTGAAGGGGCCGAATGAAATAGATGCTGGGTTGGTACAAACTCCGTAATAGAAAAAGCCGCCCCCTGTTCGCGACAAATCCTCCGGTAAGGTGAATCAGAAAACCCAGCCATCGGCGACAGCAGAATACTGCCGTGTGGGATAACCGGTGGTTTCATACAAAATCAACCATATATTAGATCTCAAGGTAGGATTTTTTTCGCCCAATCATCGCAGCGGTTCAAGGCGCAGCACGCGGTAGTATTGTTTTTCGGCGGCAACCTTACCTAATGGCAAGGGATGGTTACTTACTTTTAAAAAAGGGACAATCATATCGTCATAATGTGCTGAAGCGGGATTGCCAGAAATGCCACCATGGGTAATGAGCTCTGCCGGTTCTATTCGAGAATAATCTACAACAAAACGCATAGCCGGAATCATCCAGACTGAAAAACCACTGCCCCAGGAACTACTTGATACATTCAGGGTATGCTTGTCGCCCCCCGCCGGGTAAGGCCCACGCGAGAGTAACGGCGAGAGTAAACCGACACTACGGGCAATATCATGCTGCCAATTGTAATGGTGCAGTTTGCCCCACTGCCAGTTTGCCCGCACTTTGCCAAGTCTCTGCTCAAGCAGCAGGATGGTTTTTGCCAATGAACGCGCCAAAATTTCATCTTTAGTCTCTTTACTTTGCGTGGTTATATCATCCCAAAACGGACTATCATCACGCTGCAGCAGGTGATCTTGTACCGGGTCATAGCTGCGGGAATTCGCCTGCTGAAAAGCTTTCCAAGCTTCGCTGTCATAAACCAGCTCATCGGCAAAAATCTCCCGCGCAACCACATCAAGAAAGGCGCCGTGTACTGCTGCTGCCGCTGAGTCGAGGGACATCCGGCCATCAAATGAGACATAATAGGACAGGGCTTCCCGCGCCCGCTGCCGGTCGCCAACAGGTAATTTTTCAATGGCCGCGCCAAGGCTGCCGGATTCTCTGCGAGCCAACAACTCTTTCAGGCGCAAGGCAAACAGTGACACCTGATCGGCATGCATCGCGTGCATATCTGCCACAGTAAATTTTTTATCGCCAGAGAGTAACTGGCGCGCTCGCTGCGCCCGCTCTTTCGCATACCAAGAATTAGTTAGCTGGATATCACTATCCCGCCGAATGGTTCTATTGTTAGCCGTGGCAATAAATCCCTCTTCAGGATTTAACGTATGGGGATTCTTATTAAAATCATGATAGCCAACCCAATCGTATTCACCACTAAATCCGGGGGAAGGTAACATCCCCTTACCTTTTTTACGAAGGGGGTAGCGTCCGGTTACTTGCCAAGCAATATTGTCAACATCAGCCATTACAACATTCAGGCAAATGCCATCAATTAACGATAAAGCATTGCGCGCTGCTGTTAAATTTTTGGCTTTAGCAAGTTGGTAAAAACCAAGAGGCGCCCGATCGCCGTCGGCGGCAGCTGACCGTAAGGCAATCCCATACTCGCCGTTTAGACGAGCCGCCTGTAAAGGGAGCAAGGGTTTTGTTTGTGTCGCACGATTTAAAAGTGGCCCTCGTTTTGTAAATTGGATGGTTTCTGTCACAGAGTTTTTGCCTTTAATCTTATAGGTTTCCGGTAATTCAAACACTGGCAGCCATGTATCGCCGTCGAGATAATAGGTTTTACCCCGCTCCTGTTTTAGTTTTTCAATAAATAAATCTTGGTTATCGCCCATAACCATGGTTGCGCCCCAGGCGATATGGCCATTGAAACCTAAGGCTATGAGCGGCACTCCCGGCAGAGCTACACCGGCAGCTTTGTAGGTCGGCGACTCCAAGTTCATCACATACCAAGCAGAGGGCAGCGTGAGTTGCAGATGGGTATCATTGGCCAAGAGTGATTTGCCATTAACAGTTTTTTTGGCATGTACTGCCCAGTTATTTGACGCGGGGAGTGAAAAGCTGCGCAATTCTTCTACAAAATGCTGCATGGCTTTAAGATCAAAAGCTGCGGTTAGCAGCTTTTCGGCAGGTACATCCGTTAGTTTAGCTGCTTCACCAAACGGCAGTGGCTCGTCATCATAGACAGGAAATAGCCAGGCGGCTTTCTCATAGCCTAACTGGGCAGCTAAATGCAAAAAACTTGCTTCTTCAATATGATTGGTGGCTAACGTAAAATTAAAAAACTGATAGAGGTAAATAGAATTTTGCGGCTGCCATACTTCGGGTTGATAGCCGGTCAGCAAAAACTCAATTGGCAAAGCCTTTGCCATGCGGATATATTCATTGACCCCAGCAGCAAAGCGGCCTAACAGCTTTTTGTAATACTCCGGTAAGGTTTGATAGATTTTATCCCCATAACGTTTCAGGCCAACAGTGCGCATATATTTATCTAATGGTAAGGTTTTCTCACCCAACACTTCAGCCGTGCGCCCCGTTGCCAACAAATTGAGAAAAGTCATCTGCCACAATCTATCAGCCGCCATCGCATAGCCAACAGAAAAAAATAAGTCTTCTTCATTTTCAGCCACAATACGAGGAATGCCTAAAGAATCGCGGGCAATGGTTGCACCATTGGTTAGATGGCGTAACTGCACAGACCCCTCGACGGGCGGTAGGGAAGCTTTGAGATGAGAGTGCAACCACAGCAGACCTCCACCCGCTAGAATGAATATGCCGACAACCGCCAGCAATATCCACCGCCCCCAACGAGGTTGCCGCACCGGGCGTACGTGGGACTCATTTTCTGGGGTAGTAATTTCTCTGCCGTGCTCAAACAGCGCCGCCAATTCGGCATTGCTGACCGCCTGCTCCAAAGGGTCTGTCTTACGTAACGATCTTTTGCTACCGGTCTGTTTCGCTGCCTTAGTGATTCGTTGGACACTCTGTTTTCTTCTGCCAGCTGCATCAGGTGAGGATGGTTTTGTCTTAACAGAGTTTTTTTTTGCGGGCGCAGCTTGCTTCTCTTTTTTTATTGCCACCGGCGCTGCCTTAGAGGATTTTCTTTGCTCGTTTTTTGCATTATTTTTTTTGCTATTGCTTTTTTTCTCTGCCATACCCGGCAATGAAGTGCCAAGATAGTACGGCAACTAAAATCAGTGTAACTCATAAAGTTATCCCTAAAGATATTCAATATGTTCTAAAAAAATTCAGTTTTTAAATAGTGGGAAATATACCCTTTGCTGCTACTTCTTTTTTGAGAGCATTAAAATCATGAACGAGGGTACAGCGGGGCAGGTTTGCTATTAAATTTTTTCCATAACTCTTCTGCAGCAAACGGCTGTCAAGGATCGCCACTACCCCACGATCACTTTCACTGCGGATCAGCCGGCCAAAGCCCTGGCGCAGCATGGCGCTGGCAAATGGCATAGCCAACTCAAAAAATGGTTTGCCGCCTTTGGCCGCAAGTTTTTCGCTACGCGCTTTGAAGATCGGGTCATCCGGCGGCTGGAACATGAGTTTGGTAATGATGAGCATGCGCAGGCCATCGCCTGAGATATCAACACCTTGCCAGAATGAATTTACCCCTAATAAAATGGCATTCGGATCGCTGCGAAACTCTTCCAGTGCATCAACAGCTCCCAATTCTCCTTGCGAAATTACACGCAGATCGGTCAGCTCGCGCAATGCTTCAGAGGCCAGACGCATGAGATAATTTGAGGTAAAAAGCACCAGCGCTCCACCTCGTGACAGGGTAGTAAGCTGGGCAATTTCAGCAAATAGCTTTTCTTCATAGATTCGTTGGCGGGCCATAGGCGCGTTAAAGTCGGGTGCTTCTATACCTTCGGGAATATAGAGCAGGGCCTGTTGGCGGTAATCAAAAGGTGAAAAGAAAATATTAAAATCAAGGGTGGATATATCCCACTCGCCCAAAGCTTCACGACAGAAAGAGCGAAAATATCCCTGGTTGATAAGCTCAGACTTTTTCTGTGGAAATTCACCCTTGGACCAATAACCTAATGTAGCGCTGGTATAAATGCGCTGTTCATCCATAAGCGCGTTGATCTCTTCGCCAATATTGATACGGCAGGTGTTCAAGTAGAGTAGGTTTTGCCGTTTCTCAGCCCAATAAACATCGGTCTCGGTATTGAGCTCTTCATAACGGCGGATAAAGACCCGGGCACGCTCTAACTGTTTGACCAGAGTACGCAGATCGTTGAGCGTCATTGAATCCTCGGTGGCTTCGAGCATATCAGTATAAACAGAGCCAATACCACCGAGTAGCTCGGATAAATTATCAGGCGACACTGCAGTGGCAGCAATCACCACAGATTTATTTTCTTCAAACGAAAGATTCTGCTCAATTTCCATACTCTGAAAAAACCGCTGCCAAGCATTTTCGGCGCTGCGCCACAGTTCATCGAGTTCCTCTTTTTTTTCCAAAGGCAGAAAACCTGTTCTCTTTTCAAAACGATCGGCGATTTTTTTCTGTTCAGATAGTGAGTTCGACGAATAGCTCAGAGTGAATATATTATATCCGTTTTTAATGAAACCATGGGCTTCATCGATCATCAACACCCCGAGCGGCGGCAAGGTGCGTTTATCATTGAGCAGATGAAACAATAGCAAGTGATGGTTGCCGACGATAAGCCTTGCCTTAGCCCAGTCTTTTCGCGCGCGGTAGTAATTGCAACTTAAGTAATAACCGCACTTTGAGGCGGGACATCCTTCTGGTTCGCGATTAACAAGCACCCATAGAGCTTTAGGGAAATCATTGCCGGGCTCATAGATGTGACCGTGCAGTTTGTCTGATTTGAAAACGCTCTCGGCCCATAAGTGCAGCTGCTTCATGGTGGTATCATCCACCAGATCGTGATAGTTGCCGCGGTTGAGCATATCTTCGTAACGCAGACGGCAGAGATAATTTGACGCGCCCAGTGCCAGTTCAAACGATAACTCTCTGTCAAGCGCTTTGACCAGAAACGGCATGTCTTTTTCAAATAACTGCATCTGTAGGTTTTTTGTCTCGGTTACAACCAGCACGCGCTCGCCACGAAGGTAAGACCAGGCAAGCACGGCCACCAGGTAAGCGAAGGATTTACCGACACCAGTGCCCGCTTCAATTACGGCGTCATGCCCCTGCAGCAGAGAATGCAACACCTGTTCCGCCATCCCAATTTGGGCACTGCGCTGCTGGTACCCAGGGAAATTTTTTTCAATAATACGAAAGGCCTCTGCAATAATGCGTTTAACTGTACCTAACGAAAAAGAATCTTTTGCAAATTCTTTTTTCTCTGCAGAATCCGCTTGAAACCAAGGCGGCCATTGGGGTTCAAATACCGCACCCTGACTGAAATCATTGGCATCATTAGCAGAATCATCTTCCAAATTGCTCTTAAAAGGCATACCTAAAGTCTCCCTTTAAGCCCCATCGAGAGCTTTATTGGCGAGATAATCGGCCAAAACATTTTTATCCCGCGAAATATGGCAAAATTCGAGCGTCAGCCCTGAAGCCAAACGCTGCGCTTTTTCATACAGCGGTTTCAGGTTCGGATGTTTCACCTTATAGTCGCCAGCCATCTGCCGGATGACCAACTGGCTGTCCATCAGCACGCGGGCCTCTTTGAGACCCAAAGAACGCAACCGGCTTAAGCCTTCGATCAGCGACAGGTATTCCGCGACATTATTGGTAGAAACTCCGATGGCCGTTCCCTGCGCGTAAAGTACCGGCAACGTACCCTCTTTCAGTCGCTGCAAATCGACACTTTCTTTTTCGAGAATTAAAACCCCAATGGAAGCAGGGCCGGGATTTCCCCGGCAGGCGCCATCCGCATACATTACAACAGCCATCTTACATAACTCGCCTTTGCCTTTGGTTAAGAAAACTCACGTAACACACCTGTACCAATGAGATTTTTTTGTCGCCTGACGCACAGGCGGATCGTTTTCACAAGCTGCCTTTGCCTGTGAGCAGCGATCGCGAAAGGGACAGCCTGTAGGAAATTCTCCAAGTGAGGGAACCTGGCCGGGAATCGGGGTCAGACGCGCTCGGCGGCCCTTCACGCCGGGCAGCGAATTTAGTAAGCCAATCGTATAAGGATGGCGGGGATGGTTTAATACCTCGGCAGTCTCTCCCATCTCGACAATACGGCCGGCGTACATAATCGCAACCCGATGGCTCGCCTGGGCCACAATACCCAGATCATGGCTGATGAGCAACACAGCCATCTTATCTTTTGTGTTCAGCTCTCTAATAAGGTTGAGAATTTGTGCTTGGATGGTTACATCTAAAGCTGTGGTGGGCTCATCGGCAATCAAAAGTTTGGGCGAGGCAGCTAAGGCCATGGCAATCATCACCCGCTGCCGCATACCACCTGAGAGCTGAAAAGGGTATTGCTTCAGGCGGATTTCAGGCTCAGGAATACCTACGCGACGTAAAAGCTCTAGCGAACGCCGCTGTGTCTGTTTGCGATCTAAACCTAAGTGGGTGCGTAATACCTCGCCAATTTGAAAACCAACAGAAAACACCGGGTTCAGTGCAGTCATGGGTTCTTGAAAGATCATAGCCGCCTGGCCACCACGAAAAGTTAGCAATTCTTTTTCAGACATCCGGAAGACATCTTGATCCCTGAAAAAAATTTGCCCCGCCATGGTCACTGCCGGCGGTTCAAGCAAGTTAAGGATCGACAGACCAGTGAGCGTCTTACCGCTACCCGACTCACCCACCAATGCAAGAATTTCGCCTTCTTTAAGAGAGAGATCCACGCCAAACAAGGCCTGCCGTCTGCCACGGGCAGTGTCAAAACCTACTTCAAGTCCCTGAATCTCAAGAAGTGACATAAGCGGGTAACCTTGCAGGCTGCCTCTGTCTGTAAACCGAAAATGGCACAATGGCGCAAGAGTGTCGCACTGCCCTTTCTTTAAGAAAAATCATTCTTGCCAGACAGGCAAGGTGGCAATCAGGGTAGTGCCATCCTCACGACTGGTAGTAAACCCAAGGTCACCACCATGCGCACGAGCAACCAAGCGGGCACTATAGGTGCCTAAACCATTGCCCTGTTTTTTGCCATAGGTAACATAGCGCTCAAAAAAGCGATTACGGATTTCTTCGGGAATAGGCAGGTGATTCCATATTTTTAAGACAATAGTTTTTAAGTTATGTTCCAACCATATCCTAACGGTTTGGTTTGGTAGAGATGCTTCAATGGCATTTTTAAGCAAATTATAGCACATGTTTTGCAAATGACGAGCGCTACCTGCTACATAAGGTAATGTTTTTGTCACCTCAAAAGTTAAAGTCACTTTTTTCTCGGCAGCAAATTGGCTAAGCATGGCAAAGGTATTTTGCACAACCGCGACTATATCCACAGGTTCCTTTTCTAACTGGTAAGTGCCTTCTTCCATTTTAAATATATCCAGTGAATTGTTGAGCATCTGCATGAGTTCGATTGCTGCCTCACGGATATACTGCACCATCTGGCGCTGCTCTTGAGACAAATTATTTTCTAACAGCAATTCAGCAAAACCCATAATCCCATGGAGTGGGTTTTTCATATCATGCCTTATAATCCGTTCAGTATCTTCCCGCAAGCGCTCAATTCGTTTTTTTTCAGTTACATCCCTACCAGTAGAGACAAAATAATCAATTTCATCTTCTTGACTACAAATTGGTGTAATGATTTTCTCTTCCCAGTAAAGCTTGCCGTTTTTTTTACGGTTTATGAACTCGCCCTTAAAAACATGACCAGACGTAATACAAGACCACAACTTTTTGTAAAATTCAACTGAATGCTTGCCCGACTTTAAAATGCGCGGCGTCTTACCTAAGGCTTCTTCTTTTGTAAAACCCGTTATTTCAGTAAATCCCTTATTTACGTAAATAATATGACCATTTCCGTCAGTTACTACAATAGTGTCAGCCGATTGTTCTAAAGCGGTGGTGAGAATTTTCAGTTCATTTTCTATTTTATTACGCTCCTGGATTTCTTGTTGCAGTCGCTCATTGAACATGCGTAAAAAATTATTTTGAACTTCATGTCG
>CALHRC010000002.1 GCA_938038265.1 uncultured bacterium | reverse complement strand
AGCTTAAATTATATCCCTATAGGAGGATGGTTTTCTTGGTAGGGAATTCCCTGGCCTGTTGTTAGAATTCCTAAACTAAAAGCAGGCCGGGAGTCGCTAAAGAACTGGCCGCTTGCGGTGAAGTTTGCGGGTTATGTTTTTAGTAACTAAAAAAATGCTGTCAGGCCAAAGTAGCAAGGAAAATGGCGGCAGCATGGGAGACATTCAACGATTCAACCTGGCCGCTGCCCTTCAGCGTGACCACCCATTCACACTGTTTCTCTAATTCCTGAGAAAGTCCCTGTTCTTCATTGCCAAGCAGCAGTACAAAGGGGCGACGGGCTTGTCTGAAGTGTGCGCTTGCTTCTGCGAGAGACTTACCGTTGCGGGTGGCGGCGGCCACCAATATATGGGTGTTTGATAATTCTGCAACGGCACGGGTAAGGTCTTTCGCCCGACGAAAAACAGCATGTGTCATTCCTCCGGCAGCTACCCGCCAGGCAGCTGCCGGAACCTGCGACATATTGGCTGGTACAATGAAGTGGTTAACCCCGAAGAAAACCGCGCTGCGCACAATAGCTCCCAAATTGTGGGGATTGTCCACGTGATCAAAGAACACAATGTTCTTTCCAAAAAAGAGTCCCGCGGGGCGTAGGTCGGCAGGCTGTAAAATCGGCACACCTGCTATTTCAGCAACTAAAGCCACGCCACCATGGTGCTCACTGCCACTGATCTTCTTTAGCTCTTTGTCATCGACTTGCCGGTAAATTTTTTTCTGCCGGGCCAGTTCGCGACAGACTTTCGCGTAACGATTACCGGCTTTTGCGGTAAAGAAAAACCGTTTAACTTCCGGAAGGCGATGTTCGAGAAAAGAAATAACCGCCTTATCGCCATAGATAACCAGCTCTTTTTTCACCAACCGAGTACCTTCTTTTCCAGTGAGTGAATGGTTTTTCCAAAGAAAATTTTTTCCAGATCGAGCAAGGAATCGGTAATGTCAGAGACATAGAGCTTAACCTCGCCTTTGGTGGGAGCGTTATTCAATAATTGATGTTGCCGCAGCAGTTCTTGCAAAGCGTGGGCCACCTCACTGGACGAATCGATTAACGTTAATTGGGGATAAATCCTCTTTATACTTTTTTTTAGCAACGGATAGTGAGTACAACCTAAAATAACATGACTATAGCCATCGCGCACAATTTCATCCAGGTATTCGCGGATAATAAGTTCCGTCACCTGGCGTTCGGCAAAACCTTCTTCTACCAGAGGTACGAACAGAGGACAAGCTTTCTGGTAGAGATGTACATCCCCCAGATGCTGCTGGACCAATTTTGCATAGGCATTGCTCTTTACGGTGGAACGAGTGGCAATTACTGCAGCACGTTTTACTTCGGGATAGTGTCTGGCTAATGCTGCCACACCGGGTTCTACGACGCCGATGACCGGCACCGGGCTTTTTTCCCGCAGAGCTTCGAGGGCATGTGAGGATGCGGTATTGCAGGCAACAACTACCGCCTTGACTTTCTGCTGCAACAGGAACTCAAGAATTTCAAGGGAGTAATGAATAATTGTCTCTTTAGATTTACTGCCGTAAGGCACTCGCGCAGTATCGCCAAAATAAATCAAATTTTCGTTAGGCAGACGCTCATGTACTGCTGACAGAACAGTCAATCCACCAAGACCGCTGTCAAAAACACCGATGGGGGATGTGGCAGCTAAGGTCACCGCTTCAGGCTGTCTGCGTGAGACCAAAGACATCGTGAACAATCTGCAGCGCTTCGCGTCCTCGGTCTTTGGCAATGACGCAAGAAATTTTTATTTCACTGGTCGAAATCATTTCAATATTGATACCGGCATCCGCCAATGATTTGAACATGCTGGCAGCCACACCACTGTGTGATTTCATACCCACCCCAACAGCGGAAACAATTGCGATGTTTTCATCAAAGCTGGCTGAACCGGTTCCCCAATTTTTCAACAGCAGCTCGAGAATTTCTCGGGCTTGTTTGAGATCTTTATGGGGGATGGTAAAAGATATCGTATTCTTGTTGTCTTTGCCAGTGGATTGCACAATGATATCCACATTGATGTTCTGCGCGGCAAGAGCGTGAAATACCTCGGCAGCAATCCCGGGCCTATCGGGAATATCGTTTAAAGAAACACGGGCATCGTCTGACTTGAGAGTGACCCCCGATACCAGAAGTTTTTCCATAATCTGCTCCTCCGGAACAACAAGAGTACCTGTATTAAAATTAAAACTGGAACGCACATGAATCACCACGCCATATTTTTTGGCAAATTCCACCGAGCGGGAATGTAAGACACCAGCCCCTAAGGAAGCTAGTTCGAGCATCTCATCATAGCTAATTCGTTCATGCTTGCGGGTGCCCTGCACCTTATTGGGGTCGGCGGTATAGACACCGTCAACGTCAGTAAAAATCTCACATTCTTTGGCATGGAGAGCCGCTGCCAAAGCCACTGCTGACGTATCAGATCCCCCCCGCCCCAGAGTGGTGATGTTCTGGTGTTCATCAATCCCCTGAAAACCAGCCACAATACAGATACGGCCGGCAGCTAATTCTTTTTCCAGACGGTCAGTCTCAATTTTCTCAATGCGGGCATTGCTGTATCTAGCATCGGTATGGATCTTAATCTGCTGGGCATTAAAACTGACCGCCGGCACACCAATTTCATGCAGAGCCATAGCCAACATGGCAACCGACACCTGCTCACCTGTCGAGAGCAGCATATCCATTTCGCGCTTTGGGGGGTTATCGCTGATCTGGGAAGCCAACTTAATCAGCTCATCGGTAGTATGCCCCATGGCAGAGACCACCACAACTAGTAGGTAACCGTTTTCATAGTAGCTTTTGATACGGGCAGCTACCCGCTTGATCCGCTCAGCATCGCCTACTGAAGTGCCGCCGAATTTCTGCACTAAAATTTTGCTGCGGTCAAGCGCTGCGCTCATATTCAGGCTATTTCTGGTTTTTGAGACAGCTTGTCAAATGAGTTTGTCGTGCAAGCCCCCTGCGGGGGGATGTAATGCCGCTTTTGTTTTTAGACTGCAACAAACTCTCATCCGACACAAAATGTCGCACACAAAGCGCCATCCGACACCTGCCGCCTGGTGGGGAATTTCTCACCCAAAACATCCCTCATGCGACATAATGTCTTTTTTTAGTAACTAAAAACCCGCAAGGGGATGTAATGCCGCTTTTATTTAGGAATGCAAGTACCAATAGACAACGGCCTGGAGTGACGCCCCCCTGCCGCAGGTGAAGGAGACTATGTATAAAGATGGTAGCTGTAGGTTTCTGTGCGCCGCTTAAGGCAAGGCCGTAAGAGAAACTTTTCTCGCTTGACGGGTCGCCTTACCCGCAAAGACTTCAGTGAGAGTCATGATGGCGAACACAATAGCAGCTCGAGAATTGTTACTGCGTATGCTGGGCAAGGGAGTGACTGGTGATGCAGGCTTACTCTACCGTTGGCTCCAGATGTACTTCGCGCTGCGGGAACAGCCTCTATCTGCTAATTTCCTTGAATTTAAGGACGATTTTTCCCTTGATGTGCAAGAACTTTTCAGAGGTTTACCTGCCGGTACGGAATTGCCTGTAAACGAACAGGAAATTGAAATAATACTGCGAAAACTTCATGAAGACAATATTATAGAATTAGTAGCTCCTTATGATGAGTACCGCCTTAAGGATTTTAAGGCCCGTTGTCAGAACATCCCCTTAACCGAAGGTTTTTTTGCCTGCAACAATCTCGATTTCAATCCATTGCAGTATATCCGATCGCGGGTTACGCGTTTTTGCGAATGTCATAGGATTGCCCCCGAACATAAAGAGGAAATCGTGATCGCTGTCACGGAAGCAGCTGAAAATGCCGTGAAGTATTCTGACCAGTACGCGATCTATGTTTGGCAGCGGCTCGACAATGATACATACCACATTAAAGTTTACAATGGGGTACCCGAGTTGGACTTAAACAGTGAAATTAGTCGCGGTAAATTTTCGGAGGATGTCTCTCTCATGCGCGGCGTGTTAGTGATGTCGAAATTACTTGATCATCTTGATATTATCCGTGATAGCGAAAAACGGCGGGTTGAATTTGTCGGTTCCAAAAAAATTGCCATTACCAATCGTTGACCAGAAAAAGACGAGTCCCTCGGTATTGGTCAAATAGCAAGCGCGCTCTGGTAAATGGTTTACTTTCGCGCAGGGGGTCATTGCCGGATACTACCATGCCCCGGTCGGGTTCGGCGGCAAAGATGCCTTGCATGGCCTCAGCATACCGTTGCTCCGCGACAAAAAATTTTCGGGCAGCCGGGGAGAAGAGAAAACGGCTTTTGCCAGACTCATCGGGAACGCCGGTCTGGGCCAGAAAATAGTTTTCAGGGATAATTTTAAGATCAATGAGATAAATTCGGGCGCGGGCATTACGCACCAGTAACAGGTCGTCTCGCCCATGCAGGTCGTCAATACCCACTGCTAACGCTGCTGGTAATCGCGTTGTGATCACGGGGGGCTCCTGTCGTCGGGCAGTTAGTAGCAGTAAGATGCCAGTGCAACAAATTGCTACGGCCTGAAAAGCGCGGGTCGCAGTTAAGCGTCCATCTAAGCTCACTCTAGCCGGCAGCAGAAGAAGTAATGACCAGGATTGACCCAGCGAAAAAATCCAGGGCAACGCCATGAAAAGGGAAAGTTCTGCCAGTAAACGTGTTAAAGGCGTCTGCTCGCTATGGTGGATTTTCTGCTCCAACAGAAGTCGCAGTAAGGATAGTATTACTCCTGTTGTCGTAATAACCCAAACTTCTGTAGGCAGATTTTTAATGACCAGCCACAGTGGTTGCATCTTTGCGGCAAGTCGCGTCCAGTACAGGGCAAATACCAATTTAGTTAGAGAGGCAATATCTATGCGCAGTAGGAAAATTAAGGCCACTGCCGTAAGGAGCGATCCGCAGTAAGCCGCTGCCGTAATCCGCCAGCTAAGGCGATCCAGGCGTGTGGTAAGTAACAGAAGGCCGGCGAGAGAGGCCAAGGGCGCCAACATTGTGAGCAGCAGGTAGCGAAGAGCAGTGTAACGAGCTTTCTCGCTTGACAAAGGTAGGGCAAAGGTGCTGAATAGCAGAGCGCTGAATAAGGGTATGCCATGCTGAAAGCCGGCCAAGGCTGTTAGTATGAGCAACACTGGAGATTTGCCTCGAAAAAGCGCGCTGCCGATTAGCAGAATATTTGCCAGATGCAGCGTAAGCTGGGCGCTACCAGCAGGCAGGAATTTCCATAGAAAAGAAAACAAAGGCACCTGTGGATGTAGTACCCCGCTCATATCCAGCAGGGCCGGTTCCCGGTAATGATAGAACCAGGCGATAGGTAAAGAAAGGTTACCTTCGGCGATAAAAGGTAAGGCGACATCCTGCCAGTTGTGCGGCTGAAAGAAGAGCAATCCCAATGCGTAAACCAGCACCCCAAGCGCCGGCCAGAAAAAACGCTTTGCGATGGTACTCAAGCAAACATCTCCCGCAACAGGTTCTGCGGATTTGGCGACTCCATGAAGGAAGAGCCAACCAGTACGGCGTCAGTCTCAGGAGGTAACAAGAGCAAATCTTCTTTTTTTGAATACCCGGATTCGGCCACTAAAACCAGCGATTCCCTTAACGGTAAAGGAATAAGTTGGAACAGAGCAGGAGCCGTGCTGGGATCAATGGTTAGGTCGTTTAGGTTGCGGTTATTTACTCCGAGGATTTCTATTTCATGGCGCAGCGCCTCTTCTAATTCCGCAGGTGTGTGAACTTCAACCAGGGCCGCCATCCCCCATTCTCTACCTGCTGCTAAAAGCTCATCTAATTGTGCATGGGATAGCGCGGCTACAATTAGCAGGTAACTGTTAGCTCCTGCTAGTCGAGCTTCTTTTACTTGCAGCGGATCAATAATAAAATCTTTACGTAACAGCGGGATATCCGTCAGGCTGCGTAGCGTCCGCAGGTCTTCAATACTGCCGCCGAAGTACAGTGGTTCGGTCAATACCGATATGGCTGAAGCGTAGGGACGGTATAACTCTAAGGCCTGTTGCGGTGTCATGCCGGGATTGAGATCGCCTTTTGACGGACTTTTGCGCTTCAATTCAGCAACTAATGACAGTCGGTCATTTTTGCGGCGCAGTGCGGCGGCAAAATCAATGTTATTTTTTTCTATTGTCAGACCTTTGAATAAGGCCGCAGATGGCAAACTCTGCCTGCGGGATTCGATGATTTTTTTCAGCACGCTCATGCGGCACTTCCCGGTTCGTCAAACCGCCCGGCAAGAACAACCTCGCGTTCCAATCGGACACCTGTGACGACAAATACCTTTTCTTCGGCCAGTCGGATCAGGGCATAAACATCCGCGGCAGTGGCTCGACCTCGGTTGACAATGAAATTGCAATGCTCGGTAGAAATTTCCGCGTCGCCAATCACAGTGCCACGCAGGCCGGAGCGATCGATAAGTTGCCAGGCCTTTTCTGCCGAAACCTCAGGCGGGGGATTCTTAAAAATGGAACCTGCGGAGCGCCGGTTACGTGGCTGGGATTTAAGCCTGCGCTGCTTGTATTCTTCGATCCGTGAGTTTATTTCAGCAGGGTTGCCCGCCGGCAGCTTGAATTCTGCTGCTAAAATAATAATAGATCTGTCGTTTTTGAAGCGGCTGTTGCGGTAAGAAAATCCAGCCTCAGCAGTAGGGATTTCGCGTATTTCGCCTTTTTCCAGTACGGTAATCGATGCTAACACGTCTTTGATCTCCCAACCATAGCAGCCGGCGTTTTGTATTACCGATCCCCCGAGATTGCCCGGAATGGTAGTTAGAAATTCCAGACCGGTGTAGCCCAGTTCGCTTAACCGCTTACCTGTCCATGGTGCTCGCGCACTAGCTGGCACACGGGCGCGCAGGTATTGTTCGTTTTGTTCCAGAATTTGAATTTCTTCGGGAAAATCAGGATGCAGCACAGCTCCGTCTATACCATAATCCGATACCAGTAAATTAGAGCCACCACCAAGAAAAAAATACGGTACATTTAAAAGTTGGGTAAGCTCAAAGGCCTGTGCGGTTTGCGTATAATTGCGTGGTCGCACCAGTAACTCTGCTGGCCCGCCGATACGAAAGGTGGTGAAGGGCGCCAACGGCACCCCCCTCTCAAAAGGGATGTTTTTTCGGTGTAACTCTTCCGCAAGACGAGTTGCGCCTGTCATCATTGGCGAGCAAGTTTCTGACGGTCTTTCCAGGATTTAATTTCCGCTCTCTGGCGGGCACTGTTCCATTTCAACAGCTTGCCCATTTCAGCAGTGATATTTTGAAGACTCTTCTCTGCCACCGCTCCATAGTTACCAATGCCGGAGCGACGCATCAGAAAATCATCAAGGGTAAGCGCCATTTCATTTTTCACTGCATGATAAACTTCGGCTCTGCTGACGCCAGTTGCCGGATCCAGTACATCCGCCATATTTTTTTTAGCTGCCATTATTTCGAGAACTCTGCTATAATGAGCGCCGTAGATCTCCAGTAAACGCTTTATGGTTTTTTCGCCATATAGAGCATCATATTTGCGGTGCGCTTCCGCGCAGAATTGTTCCCAGGAATCACCGACCCTGCCGGCTGAAAGAGGAGTAATTTTGGTAAGACATTTCTTTTTTTGAAATTTTCCAAGAGCAGCAATGGTATTGACTGCTTCTTGCGCTAAGGAACGCGAAGTTGTCCACTTGCCACCAAAAACAGAAATTAAACCGTCGATGTTTTCAGCTTTTTTATGATTTACAATTTCATGCCTGCGGGATGCCTTATAAGTGCTGCTAACTCCGCTTTCGGCAACTAAAGGACGAATTCCGGCATAACTGTGCACAACATCTTTCAGGGTAAGGTTAGCTGGATAATGAGCATTGATCAGATCAATAAACTCCTGTGCATCCTGTTCCGTTACGCGAATTTTATCAGGATCTTCGTTGAAGGGAGTATCAGTCGTGCCGACCAGTGTGTAGTCCAACCAAGGAATAATAAAGAAGTGCCTATTATCTCTCGTTTCAAATGTTATGGCATGATCACCATGGAATTTTCTAAAGAGCAGGTGAATGCCCTTTGAACGTACCAACTGCCTCACCGGATTTTTGTGCAGTTTCGAGAGAATCAGATCGCCCCAGGGACCACCGGCATTTACCGTAACCGTGGCTCGGATTGGGAATGTTTTCTGTGTCGTTTCATCAGCTGCAATAACACCACTTACTCTTTTGCCGGTTGCGCTCTCTTCAATAATGAAATCTCTGAAACTGACATAATTAGCTACCGTGGCTCCCTGCTCGGCAGCCGATTGCACAAAATCAAAATTGCTCCGCTCAGGATGCAAGTTGATGACGTCATAATACAGATAAGCACCCTGCAACCCATTAGGATCAAGCCCAGGCTCCATAGCAAGCGCTTCTTGCCGGGAGTACCACTTTTTATTGCGTAAATGTTTTGATTTGTCTTTCAAGCGGTTTTTATCAAAAGAAAGGATGTCATATAAAGTAAGACCAATCGCCAGCATCCAGCGCGGGGTTTTGAAATAGTCGTAGATGGGCAGCAAAAACGGCAGCGGGAAAGCTTGGTGGGGGATATTTTGTTCCAGCAGACGACGCTCGCGTAAGGATTCGCGTACGACGGGAAAATCATATTGCGCTAGATAACGCAGTCCGCCATGGATTAGTTTGGATGTCGCAGCAGATGTACCATGGCCGAAATCTTTTTTTTCAATTAAGGCTGTTTTGTAACCACGTAGGGCCGCATCCCAGGCAATGGCCGCCCCCGATATCCCCCCGCCGATAATGAGAATATCAAACTGGTCTGTGGACAATTTATGGATATCGCGCTGCATATGGAGCAGATTCTGATGTAAAAACAGCCCGTCGAGCCGATTTCAGGAAGTTCCCCCTGTGCCATGACCCAGGCAATCCCCATGTCAGGCAAACTTAAACGGCAGCAGCCTCCCCCTGTTCTTAGAATGTCTGAACTTAAGGTAGGGAATTCCCCACCCAAAAAAGTAAACGAGGGGGCTTGCCCGCCCCCTCGCTGCAGCCGGGCTTGTCCCTGTAGGGGGGCATGGCCACCGGTTTTCGCTCTCCGCTCAAACCTTGCCAGAGCCTGCCCGGCCTTTAGCTACCCCCGGCTGCTCTTTGGTTCAGGAATTCCTGAACAAATAGGAAATTCCCTACCATGAATGGGACATAATGTGGCTTTTAGTAACTAAAAACCCCCCTGTTTGGGTAAACCAAGGCTTTCTTTACCTAAGGCGACAGCTACTTAGTTCAGAAATTCTAAGGATACATGGGGAATTCCCCATCCCCGAAGGGAGATAATTTAGCTTTTTAGTAACTAACAAGCCCTGACGCAGGGATGGAACTCTATTTTTGTTCAGGAATTCCTGAACAGATGGGGAATTTCCCACCTACTGGGGGTGCCATAACTATAGCAAGGTATAATATCTATCTAACGTTATATTTGTTTTAGTAACTAACAGCTCCTTGCAAGGCGGTGATACCATCCCCTTGTTCAGGAATTCTAAGAACAGATGGGGGAATTCCCAATCCATGACACCTTGCTGCGCGACAAAACACCGGTCCGACACAACATGTCGGACAAGGGGCACCATCCGACACCTCTTGTCGGACGGTACTTGGTGGGGAATTCCCCACCAAGTATGGATTTCCATAGCAAACACCATCCCCATGTGACATAATGTCGGTTTTAGTAACTAACAAACTTTCAGGTGCCGCAGGTTACTCTTTTCTCTAAGGATAAGGCCTATTGCAATTATATTTGTGAAGCTAATGTGCTAAGGCCAGTTAAGCTGGTACGAGATTTGTTAGGTGTTTCCCCCTGCATTCAACCATCCAAGCATCCTTACTGCGGGAGATAGTTCACACAGCAGCAGTGTTGCTACTTAGTTCAGGAATTCTAAGGCAGAAGATGCAGAAAGTCCTGCCCCTTGGTCTGAAAAAAACAAGGGTAACACAAGCTTAGCCAGAGAAGGCAAGTTCGGATACTAAGACATACTTTGAAAAGAAATTTGTTGGCTGGTTACGCTGAAGCAAGTTAAAGCATGTCAATCCGCGGGATGGTATTTTGAAAGCATGCGAAGTGTTGGGGGTTTTATTCAGGAGCCAACTAAAGGTACAAAGGAAACCGGCAACAGATCTTCCTCTTGCCAGGTATGACCCTTGCGGCAGAATCGTTTTAGCCACTGGAAAGTTGGCGGTCCCACAGGTGCCACACAGAGGCCGCCTTCCACCAGTTGTTCGAGCAGGCGCTGTGGCGTGCGGGCAGCCGCAGCAGTAATTATAATTCTGTCAAAGGGGGCGAGGTGTGGCAGGCCGAGATTACCATCACCTGTGTGTACTGTTACGTTTTCAATGCCAGCGGTGCGCAGATTCTTTTCTGCCTGGTGCGCAAGTTCGGGGATGGTTTCAATTGAATCAAGTCGGTCACACAGGCGGGAGAGTACCGCGGCCTGGTACCCTGAGCCTGTGCCGATTTCCAGTACTTTGTGTTTACGTTGTACATCCAGGGCAGCTGTCATGAAAGCGACAATGTAGGGTTGAGAAATTGTCTGCCCTCTGCCGATTGGTACCGGCGAATCGTCATAAGCAAATTGCCAGGTATCAGGCGGCATGAACAGGTGGCGGGGGATATCCCGCATTGCTTTGAGCACCCGCTCGTCAGAAATTCCCCGGGCTTCAATTTGCTCTGCTACCATGATAAGCCTTTGGGCATGGAATTTATCTTCCATGAGGAATACTGTTCCAAAGGTTCTGGAGCTGTGTCAAGTGATTATGGGTTGGTTAGGTAGGATGGCACGGGACCGGGTGGAGTGTCCCAGTATTCGGAGGGTAGGTATGAGTTACTGTTCAGGAATTCCTGAACAAGACAACGTTTGACTCGTAGGGAATATACACCTACCGATTTATTTATTTTAATCCCATACCAGAACAACCGCCACCAGGGAATTCGGTTCTTGTCTTGTAAAAGTGGTAAGTAACGTGCCAAAGCAATCCTGACCAGCATGGAGACCGTGACATTCAATGCATCTGCCTGCATCTTGACCCAAAGAATATCATTTCCGTAAAAACACACATAAAAACGCCCTAATTCCCGGCACGGAGGTTGAGACGCCCTAATCTCCATTGCCATATCGTAAAATGTAGTGCGATGGATCAATTTCTTATGAACTAATTTGAAAATACAGAAACGCGCAATCCAAGACATGGTTGTTCCCCGCATCTCTGCTGTTTTACGGATTGTTTTTATCATTTTTTTATCCAGGCGGATTTCCCAGATATCCCTTATACCCGTTTCTGCTTTCGCTGTACCTTCCTTAACTCTCATACTATTATATACCCGACGACAGGGCAGAAATTTGCGTTTTGCAGAGATTTTTATTGATTTTTTTTGGCAGAAGGGATATTTTTTTCATAGCAGCCTGTTCTGTTCAGGAATTCCTGAACAAAAATCAGGATTGGGATTTACAGGTATGCCCCAAATACGGACTCGGTTCCTGTTGAAACACCGCAGGAAAAGACACGTACTCGTTTTATTGTCAGTGTGCGCTCTGCTGCTGCCTGTGGCCTACCTCACAATTCAGGGTAACCTAAATCTTTTATCCATGATGGTGAATCGGGAGGTCGAGTCCCGCGAAGCTGAGGCCGTGCTGCGCCGCAACCTTGAGCAAGTGACTGACAATTCCCCAAATTCACCCGCTCAGCCAGCTACTGCCAAAAAGTCTGGTATTTCTCTTTCTTTCGCCGCAGTGAAAAAGTTGCTACTGGCTTCTGACCGAAAAAAGCTGGGAGGGATTGGTAAAATTGAGACTCGCGATCGCGGTTTTTATGGTTACCAGATCGTCCGTTTGCCTGAGGATAGTTTTTTTTATCGTTTAGGCGCACGCAAGGGGGATATCATCCGCAAGATTGAGGCCGATCATCCGGTGGAACTCTCTAGTGATCTAGATCTCTATGCCTTGTTATTGCGCTTACATGAAGTACCAGAGTTGACGGTTACGCTTGAGCGCGATGAGAAGATAAAAAAATTTACCTTTACGAACAGCGATATTTAAGGCTTGTCGGCAAAAGTTCCCCCCAACTATTCCAAACCAGTGTTCAGGAAATCCGTAACCACCCAAGCAATGTATCCAAAGGGTAAACTAACAAGCCCTCCGCAGGGGCCTATTAGTTACTAAAAAGCTAAATTATGTCCCTTGGGGGATGGTTTTCTTGTAGGGAATTCCCCACTTGTTCTTAGAATTCCTGAACAGAGTTTTCCTTATGTGGCAGGGGTTGGTTGTGGGCCGAGAAAAAGTGTAACTAATTCTGGTTTTCAGCGTATCCTATATAAAGCGCTGTTGTCGCCGAGGCGCTTGGCGATAGATGGAACAGTTATCGGCAGAGGAAGAGCGCGCCTTGCTAGAAAGGGCAAGGCGTGGAGATGAAAGTGCCTGGCGGGAGTTGGTTTCCGCCTATATGGAGCCGTTAGTGGGATTTCTTTATAACTACCTAGGTAATGAAGAAGACGCCAAGGATGTCGCCCAGGAAGCTTTGGCGAGGGCCATTGCCCATTTGGATGAGTTCCATGGGAAAAATCGCTTTTCCACCTGGTTGTTTGCTATTGGTGCTAACCGGGCTAAAGATGTGTTGAAATCTGCGGACAACCGTCGTAGTCATTCGGTGGGTGAGTTCAGTGAAGCGATGGAGTTGCGCGATTCGGGTCGGGTCAGCCAACCTGACGATGAAACCATTGAAAAAGAGATGCTGCGCGAGCTGCAGGTTGCTGTGCATGGCTTACCCGAAAAGCTGCGGGCTTGTTTTATTTTGTATTATTTTGAGAACCTGTCTTTTGATGAAATTGCGCAGGTACTTAAAACCACTCGGGGGGGGATAAAAGTGCAGATCTCTCGGGCGAGAGAACAGCTTGCGCGACGCAATCCGCAGTTATACGAATACTTAAAAAGGTAGGATTTCTTTATGGAACAAGAAATATTCAATCGGGAAAAACTGAAAGATATGGGACAAAAGTTGACGCCGCGGTTGTCTGCTGGTGAGTTTAGCAACCGCGTTATCCGCAGGGTATATGAATTACGCCAGCAGCGCAAAAAACAGTTGTCGTGGTTTTTCCGTCCTCTGATTACCCCGGTACAGTTAGCAGCTGCTTTAGTAGTGGTTATCCTGAGTGGCACATTAGGCCTGTGGTTTACTTTGAGTCATAGCGAAAAAAATACCGGCGACCAAAATTTAGCCAAAGAAAAAATAGTAACCCGGCCGGTAGTCTTCTCGTATAAAAGCAAGAAGCCGGTGCAGGTTGAAGTGGTGGGTGACTTTAATGGCTGGCAACGCGGGGTACATTTTTTGCGACCAGACGGCGAGGGCAATTACTCCTTAGAGTTAATGTTACCTCGCGGTAGGTACCAGTACCAGTTTGTGGTGGATGGTGAGCTCTGGCAGAAAGATCCCCAGTGTAAAGAGACGGTGGATGACGGTTTTGGTAACCAGAACAGTTTATTGGTGCTGTGATTGTGCTTGACGATGGTACGTGTACTACGAACAGACCACAATGCGGTATTTGTGGCCGGTGTTAGTGGCTGTGTTTATGCTTCAGTGTGCAGGATTGCCAGCTGTTCCTGCCCGGCACCGGGGGGTTGTCCGCTTTGAGTTGTTAGCCGATCCGGGTCATGTATTTGAAATTCGCGGTAGTTGGAATTCATGGGAGGGGGGGCAACATCGTCTGGTAAATTTAGGAGACTATTACTATATTGAAATTGAGCTGCCGCGAGGAACATATGAGTATGTATTTATTAACGAGAAAAATGAACACTTTCTGCCGCCACATATTGAAGCGCGGGTTCCTGATGGTTTCGGCGGTTTTAACGGGGTGCTGTATGTTCCCTAAACTGAGAGTTTTGTTTTTATTTACTTTAGTGTTAAGCGGGGTGACGGCAAGTGCAGATCATTTTCGCTACCTTACGGGATTGCCATCCAATGAGGCTGAAGCTGTCAGGTATGAAATTGAAAAACTCTCTGTAGCCGGTTTAGATACTTCACCGGTTATAGCTAAGGTGCGTGAGGGGTTAGCTAAAAATATCCCCGGAGAAAAAATTACCTTAGCCGTGCGGCAAGAGGTGGGCATGCGTATTCGCTCGGGTCGTATGATCACCGATGCCGGCTTAAAGTTAGAGGAAGAGTTAGTAAATTCTCTTGCTTTGGCTATGCGTCGCGGGGCGCAGGAAAAAGACCTTGCTATAGCGTTGCGCCAGGGCGGTGAGGTGCGCCAGATCTTGCAGACGATTGACCAGGTGGGTATAATGGCACAAAAGGGGATAACAGGCGAGAAAGCGCTTGAGCAAGCTATGCGTTCTGGTACTGCTTTATCGGGTAGTGCTGGTATGCAAGATGTTACCCAAAAGGGCTTATTATACCAGCACAATATTCGTCGTGACCAGGCAGGGCGTCTGCCTACCAAGGCTACGGCTAGTGACGGACTAACCGAACCTAAAGTTGAGCATGGTCAGCAGGGTATTGTGATTCGTTAAATATAATCATGTACACTTATGTCCGTGGTTGTTTGTTGCTTGTCATTTTGGGGGCTATCTATTTGTCTGAAGCGGCCTCGGCCTTGTATAGTGCTGCGGCAATTTCTCTGCAAAGTGGTTTTCGCAATGCTGCGGGAACAATACAGAGCAATACGGTTTTCCCGTTTCAAAATGATCTCTGGTTTAGTACGGTAAATTTGCGGCTGGAATTAGCTAAGGTGGATTTTTTTGCTGGAGTCAGTTATCTCTATTCAGAGTCAGAGATTGGTACTGTAGGTAAGCAGACCAGCAGAGGTTTTGGCGATCCACATGCTGGTTTGGCATGGCATTTATTTTATGAAAACTATTATATTCCGGGGATGGTGTTAGAAAGTGAGCTGACCATCCCCACGGGTGAAAAAGAATTTTCTGCTGGTATTTGGCTTAACCGTACCCGGTTGCTACTTACCAAGTCATTTCGCCCGGCGACTGTGTCCTTGTCGGCAACAGCGCTTGCGCCTTTTGGCAAACCGGATGGTATGCAGAACCAAGTAGGGATTTTTGCGGCTTCGCTGTCACGAAATATTGCTTCCTGGTTCTATGCTGGGGTTTTTGCGGATTATCACACGAATTCACTTTCTGAGGCAACTGCAGCCCATCACTTAGGCTTGCATGGTGGAGTTCCTGTGGGGGAAGGACAGATAAATGTTTATGGGGGTAAAGAGATCTTGCAGAATTCCTTCGGCTGGTTTGGGGGGGGTGGCATCCATTACTATGTCTTTTAAGCGTTAAAAAATTATTTTGTCGATTGACGAAATAATATTTACTTTTGAGCGTGATTTTTTCTACTGTCCTTCAAATTAGTAAGTATGTAGTTACAAGGGTGTTTTATGAGCCAAAAAAATGTGCCAACAGTTTTATTTTATATTGCAATCGCTGTTGTTTTCTTGCTTTTTTTGCTACCTCTCAGTGCCCAGGTAGATGAATTTAGTACCATCCGGCGGCCTGAAGAAGAAAGTGGTCAAGCGGGTAGCGGGAAAGCTGGTCAGGTAGAAGCGCAGCAACGGGATACGAAAAAAGAGAGTAAAACTCCTTCTGCCGCTGCAGACAACCAGCTTTCGGTTGGCGCCATTGATCGCGAGGGTGAGTGGATCTTTGAATTTGAGCGGCAATTTAACATTAGAAAAGAAAAGCCTGAGTTTGATTTTTTTTGGGGCCTTAACATGCTCCAAGAATTTCATGCTTACAACAATGCCGATTTGCGGAAATTAAACTCCACCAATGACTTCCAAATCCGCACGACCGATGACCAGCAGGGTTTAGCCCTTACCCGTGCTAAGTTTGATACTATGTTTACGTTCCCCAAGCAAAAGGTGGGGATGGAGCTTTCTTTTGGTTTTGACGGTATTTGGGGCAGTTTTCAATTGCAGGGCAATGGCAACCCCGGTACCCGTATTGCCCGCGCTAATGTTTTTTGGGAATTTTACAACAAAGGGGGTAATTCTTTTGATCTGGTGACCGGGCGGCAATTTTTTAGTATTGGCGGGGTGCCGAATGACTATATGTTGCGTGACGTACTCGATGCGTTAGTCATCAACAACCATGTTAAAGACTTGGTGGATATTAAAATTTTAGCGGTGGATGTCTATTCAGGAGCCAATAGTTTTGGCGCCGGGGAAAACGACCGCTGGAATGATGAGTTCCAGTATTTTTCGCGCCATGAAAGCGGTAAAATGGCCGGCTTAAATGGGGATGTGTCAACTTACCGTACTGGTGCAGTGGTGAGTGCCCTGCCTCTGATGAAGAAAATGCTCAAAAGTCGCTTAGATCCCCGGGTGTATGGTTTTTATGCGCGGGTAAGAGGTAATAAAGGTGGGGCCGATAATTCTGAAAACGGCCGCATTGGTAACTACTCTGACAATGACTGGTCGGCGTTAGCTGGGTCGCGTATATCCTACCGTTTTGACGATATTATGCCCACCTTTCGCCAATTTATTGTCTATGGGGATGTCGGCCTCTCTACCGGTTCAGATCTCAAGCGCCAGGGAGAGCCCATGGCTGACTATACCACTGTGGCCTTTGGGGCTGGTACCATTGCCCAGATGAAACCCACCTTTTTAGCTTGGTTTTCTCCTTTAGTAGAGCTGGATTTTTTCTATGCCGAGGGGCCGCAGTATGATAGCAATGGCAATATGATCTCCCATGGTTTTATTTCGATGCGGGGTGACCGGGTAGGTGGCACGTTGTTGCGGCGCTATTGGGGGGTGCGGCCTTCGGGTTATGTCAACTATAATGGTATTGATGATACTCCTTTTGATGCCAACCGTAAAGCGGGCTCGCTTTTATTGCACGCAGCTCTTGGTGCGGAGTTATTTGCCCAACTCGTTGCTAAATTAGATTGGTGGTATTTGCAAGATACGGGTTCTACCGCGGTTAATTTTTCTGGCAATAATTTAGACTTAATTACCAATCCCTTTATGTCGCGCGCCCAAATTGAAGCACAAGAAAAGTTAGGTAAGCCGTTAGGTCATGAATTTAACCTAACATTACAGTACTTTCCCAATAGCTTGTTGATGTTTCAGGTTACCGGCTCTTATTTTATTGCCGGTGATTTTTACCAAGATCCCATTGAAGATATTGTCAGCCGCAACGGAGTGCCTAAAGGCGGCCCGGCCGATGCTGATTTCTGGGGGGTTTTTTTGCGCAGTACCATTGCCTTCTGATCTTACGGTGTGATATGAGATTCACAACACAAACAGACCGCACGGGCCTAGCTAAGGCAAGGATGTATATCCACCTGTATGCTCTGCTGTTTCTGCTGGTAGCTACACTTTCTTGTACCACTGAAGTAGGCGAGCCTTGGCCCACAGCAGTGAACCTTGACCGCCGGCGGGGTTGTGCTTCGATGAGTGAAGTAAATTGGGCAGGGTCGATTACGAACATGGGGCAGTATGATGCCGACGATGATTTTATTGAAATTTACAATCGCGACTGCAACAAACCTATTGACTTAACTGGCTGGATGTTTATTTTAAGAGGTGCTTACTATCGGGTGTTTGTGGTACCCGGTGGGCAAGACAATGTAGTGCCTATTGGCGGCCTGGCAGTGTTGGTGGGCAAGAAAAACGGTGCCTTTCGTGCCTGTGAGCCGAGTGTAAACCCCAACTGTGATCCCAATTATAAAGTCATTCATGTGCCGGGACTATTTATTCCTGAGCGCGATTGGACCATTGAAAGCAAAACCGCCGAAAATTTTTTAATTGAAAATGCCATTAACCAGGAGCATGGCCGGCCTTTTGCCGGCAGTTTTGATGGGGTGGCTACCCGCTCTATGGAACGCACTGACAACAACTTTGAAGAAGAGGGGGGAGCGATTAGTTCCTGGTTTAGTTATACCCCTTGCAATGAAGCTTCACCGTCGCTGCAGGCAACCAAACTTTTGGGTACGGGTTGCTCACCGGGGTTTGTGGGTTACAGTGGGCGCAATGTACATCCCCATTACTCATTGCGTACTTTTGCGTCACCGGGTGAAGTCAATACGCCCGATTACCAGTAGGAGGATGTATGAAAAAGAAGACTAAGACATCCTTTCTGAAACACGTGCTGTTAGTCGCCCTGTTAGCCATCGCTTCTTTAGCCAATGGGCCCTGCTCCACGGTGACGCGCGACGATAAGCTTAAAAACCAGCGCCTGCGCTACGGTATTGGGACTCCCGGTGGTGGCAATCCGTGGGCAAAGCAACAGTTACTTAAGGTTATTGACGGTGCCCAACGGGAAGTGTTAGCTGTTTTTCAGGATTTAAACGATGCTGAGGTTACCAATGCTTTAATCCGCAAAGCCCAAAAAGGGTTAGCAGTTGCAGTCGCCGGTGACCAACGCAATGAAGACAAAAATCCCGGTTTTGCTAATCTCAAAGCTCTGCGTACCCAGGATATGTTTTTAGACCAGCGCACGGCGGTCAATAAATCCCTGCAATATGATGCCTCTACTGTAGCTGGTAAAGCCGCGCGCGATAGAGTGTTACGTACCCGGCTTAATTTTAACCGACAAAACCGTTCCCTCAAATATAACGCTTCTGCTTATGATGGGCGGGTTGAGTACAATATCGTAATAGCTGACCGAACCGAATGTTGGGTTTCGACGGGTGGGGCCAATACAGCTACGTTTAATGGCGGGGCTTACAGTATTGTTTTTCATTTTTCTTCGTTTGATATTTGTAATGATTTGGCCAATGAAGCCCACCAGTTGGTTTGGGGTGGCTTATTTGCCGATGAAGGCGAGCCCTCGTTTGGGCTTTTTCGCCACAGTAAGTCACAAGTAGATCCCAATATGCGCTTTACTTTAGACCATTTGCGTTTTCACCTATGGTTTGCCCCACAAGAAAAACCTTTGGTGGCCACAATTACCGAGCTAATGCGGGCTGAAAAAAGTATTACCTTTGCCGCGCGTGCTTTAACGCAGGATATCATCAATGACGTGGCCACCCACAGTGCCAACCGCAGCCATATTTTAAATGTCTTTGAATATCATGCAAGAAAGCCACAGACCTTTGGCGTGCCATTTCGCCTGAAGGGAGTCTTTGGCAATGAGGTGGGTAGTGCGGATTCCAGTGTTTCATCCCCCTGGACGAATACCTCAATTAACTACAATGCTTTAATGAGTAATACTTGCAGTACCATAAACGGGGTGAGTATCAATTTACCTTATATTGATGATAATGGAGTGGCGGTTTTTCAGAATGCCAGCAACCAGACCTCCATCCACTGTGATTTGTTAAATTTACGCAACAATATCAATGGGGGCAATAGCCAGTCAGAGACCATTGCTATCCGCAAACATAGCCAATCGTTACCTTTTAATTTATTTAATATCGATACCCAGGGGCGCCACCCTCGTATTATTATCATGTTTTCTGATTTGCGCAAGCGTTATTACTATGATGCTGGCAATTCGCAAGATGCGGAGCCTAAGCGTACCCGCAATGATTTTTTTCCGCTAACCGATTCGCTGGTCATGATGATTGAGCCCATGGCTTCTGAAGCCACCCATGGTATTTTTACAGATATGGCTGCTTTAGCAGATTTTATTTATGAGGATGCTGGCAGCGGAGGTGACACATGGTAAAAAGAATTATTTTACTGTTTGCGTTGTGGCTGTTGTTAGGTAGCTGTTCTTCTAAGGTACCCAATAAAAAAGAGTTACCTAACGGTAGGCTATTAGAACTATACCTAAACTACCCCGGTACTCAACCTGACAGGCACCGCAAGCCTGAGTTTGACGTGCGCACTGCCCAGCTTATTGATGCGGCACAAAAAGAAGTCTATTGGGCGATGTATGGTTTTTCTCGTCAGGTAATTATTGATGCGGTATTAAGGGCCGTACAGCGGGGGTTGGATGTACAATTAGCGGGCGACTTTGGCACCTATAGTACGGGAGGCAATGGCTATATTCGCTTTGAAGATTTAATGCGGCGCTATCCCAATGCAAAATTGATTGCCGGTAACTCCCAGTCGATACAACACAACAAATTTATGGTAGTGGACCGCCGCTATGTGATGACGGGTACCGGTAACATTACCGATTCAGAAATTGACCGTAACTATAATGCGTGGGTTATTATTGAATCGCGGGAATTAGCGGAAGACTTTATCAATGACCACCAAATGATGATGTCGGGGCGCTTTGGTCATGCCAAAGAGCGGCTGGATTACAACAATGTCTTTGACGTGGGCGGGGTTAAGGTAGAGGCTTATTTTTCACCCCATGAAGATGCCATGAGCCGCTTTTTGCAAGCTGTTGGTGAAGCCAAACAATCCATCCACTTTGCCATTTTTGCTTTTACCCATGACCAATTAGGTCGGCTATTAATTGAAAAACACAAGCAATTTATCCAGCTCAATAGCCAAGATGGGGGCAGTCGCCAAGTGCGCGGTATTATGGATCGCTCGCAGCTGACGCACAACCAATATATTGAAATCTATCGCTTAGCGGGTGCCTGTGGGAATACCTATGAATTTCAGACCCCCGGTGCCGATAAAAATCCCTTTACTGCCGGCTGGATTGCCCCCAATGCAAGCAATACCCGCTGCCAATACCCAATTGATTTTCGCATTGATGGCAATGAAAATAACAACAATATTGGCGACTGGCAGGCAGGTGGCGGACGGCTGCATTCTAAAACCATTGTAATTGATGCCGGCACCCCCGATGCAAAATTGCTGTTGGGGTCGTTTAACTGGTCACCTAATGCCAATAACAATAATGACGAAAATTTAATTGTCATTCACTCGCCGGCTTTGGTGGCCCGTTTTATGGAATTCTGGGAGCACATTTACAAAGATGCTATCCCACTCAATCGGGATCGCCGTGGTTTTTGCCGTGACCGCAGTGTACAACCCCTACGTAATGGTGACTGCCCCGGGGCAAGCTACCAGCGGGCGATTATCTCTGAAGTCAACTATGCCGGCAGTATGCGCAAGCTCAACAACAAGTACTATGCCTATGATGCCAATGAATTTATTGAAATTTATAATCCACACAATGAAGCGTTGGATGTCTCTTATTGGACCTTATACTTTCCTGTAATTGAAAACTACACTGACCCGGGTGTGTACCACAGCGGCTGGCCCAGCTGGGAGTCGCTGCGCAAGCGCGGCGTCATAGGCTTTCCCGGTGGTACGGTAATTCCCCCCAAAGGGTTTTTAGTGGCCTGGCAAACTGACCAGCGGCAGGATATTAACGCCGATGCCTACCGCTTTCCCTCGGAAGATTTATTTGACCCGGCCGTGGGGGATACCTCTAAAAAATTAGTAGCCTATAACCCTTTTAATGGCTTGTCAAATTTCTTTACGTTGTTTGACCGCCGCACTAGCAATACTGGCCGCAGTGGCTCTTACCCCGATTTTACCTGGCCGGAATTCCAAAATCCCGGTGGGCGTTGCCGGCCAGCTTGGATAGCCGAAATAGATCGCTTTAGCGGCTCTGGTTATTTTAACCCTTACCACATGCACACAGGCAATGAGGCCAATTACCCCCACCGCACTTCGCTGTGGGTTGAGCTGAGAGATTCGCGCGGTAACTTAATCGATATTGCCGGCGGCAATCGTCTGGTGCCTGCTGCGCCAACAGCTCACAGTGAAGTACGCTACTTCAAGGGGGGATTTCATAACCTAACAAATCCCACAGATGATACCACTGATACTACGCGTAATTCAGTGGGTTCCGCCTTCCCTAATATCCCCACAGGGGGGGATGTATTCCCCTTAGCTAATACTAGCTCTTCTGCTGATGAGACAGCCTCTATTAACCGAGTATGCGATATTGCCTCGGGTGAGAGGCGTTATTTTGTCTCTATGGAGCGCAGCAGTAGCTTTGGTGCTGGTACTGATGCAGCCAGCTGGCAGCACTCCACGAGAGATACGGCGGCTGGTTTTAGCGAAGAGAAGCGCGCTTATATTAAAGAAGAGTACCGCGACTATACCATTGCCACGCCGGGCAAGATCAATTCGCGTTGGAGTAGCCTGCCATGATACGCACAACCATCCCCCCCCTTATATTGGTCTTACTGCTCACAAGCTGTGTGTCGGGTGAGGCGCAAGATGAGCGCAATGCCGATATCTTCAGCGAGGCAAAAAAATTAGCTTACCCTTTGTATAAACAGGGCACCAATGAACACAGTGGTAATATAAACAGTTTATTGGCAGCTATTAACGCCTTGCCCAATAACAACGAAAATACCTTAAGTACGCCTATTACCATCAGTGGTTTAGTGACTATCCCCTCAAGTTTTGCTTTTACCATCGATGATAATATTTGTACTGGAACGTCGCCTGAAATTTACTTACGTTCGTTTGTACTGCAAGACCAAAATGGCGGGGTACTGGTGGCCTATGGTTTACATCCGGCAGATACCAATGTAGCCAATAGTAACAGTATGAAGTATTGGGCGAAGGCGCAAAATCCCAATATGGCGGTTTTTGGGGATATCTTGCAGATTACGGTGACGAAAGCCCGTAAGTATGGCAATACGAATGTGGTAGCTGTGGTGACGGATTTTACTAACCCAACGGTGCTCTCTTCTCGCAATACCGTGCCTTACCAAATACAGAGTGGCGCTTTTAATCGCAGCACTGACCTATACCAAATGCGGCAGCTCACTGGTTTTGTGATAACATCCCCCACGTATAAAGAAACAACTTGTACTAGTGGCCCTTACCGTTTTCAAATAGATCACCAGCAGACCTATTGGGGCACGCTCTGTGTGGGGGCGGTGAGTTTTACGGACGCACAAAATTGTACGGGCAGTAAAATTGCCTATCGTTTTAAGTTAAGTACCAATTTAGGGGCGGGTACTTTGACGGGTTTTGATATTGACAATCAATTTAGCTACAACTTAGCTACTGGTGCCTATGTGCGTTTGACAGGGCCGGTGATTGTACCTACTTACGATGGCGCTGGCAGTGATTTAACCCTGCTCTTAGACCAAAAGCACCAGGTGGAAACGTTAACCCCACCAGCTAATTAAGGAGGCGCTTATGTCAAGTTCTGCTAAAGTCTTAGGGGGGATGGTGTTGAGCCTACTCTTAACTGCCTGTACTGGCATGGAAATGGCTGACATTGAATATGGCATTTTGGGGCAACAGCAGTTAGACGAGAGCTGTGTTATTGTCTCTGGCGAGCACCGGGGGTATTACTTTGGTATCAATCGTTGTTTGCAAAATAATGAGCTAAAGCAAGCGCTGCACAACCGTATTAAGGACCATAAAGTATTGCCCTATACCCGAAATACCGGCTCTTATCCTTCCTACTTTACCAAACACTATATAACATTAGGTAATTTCGCCGAAGAGGTACCTGATCGCTTTGATGTTTGGGATGCCTATGTGGTCTTTGCCACCAAAGGGGCCAATCCCTATTATAGTGGGGTCAATTGTGCTGCTGGTAAACTGTTAGATTGGTATGACTACCGCTGCTATGATACCCCCAATGAAATTATGAGTGTCTCGAGTGGTGGCCAGCAAGACCCCGGCAGTGCCGATCCCTTAGTTGCTCCAACTCCACTGTGGGGGAATGAAGGGGTTTATAACCGCGAACATAGCTGGCCCAAAAGTTTTTTTCTGGCTTCTTCTGCTTCGGGCTATTGCCAAAGTAAACCCGAGATTACCGGCAATAGCGATTATTATGACTACCGTGCTTTTACTGACTTGCACCACTTAATACCTGCCCGGAAATCAGTTAATGAAACCCGTGGCACCTGCGCCTTTGGTATTGTGGCCGCCAATGATACCCATTTCCCGCGCGAGAGTGGGGCTAAATTTGGTACACCCGCTGCTATGGCAAACTATAGCTTTAGTAGTATTCCCGGCTGCAGCAGCAATAAAGTGTTAGAGCCACCGCCTGAGCTCAAAGGCGACATTGCCCGCATTTACTTTTACATCGCTACCCGCTACTATACCGAAGATGACTGCTGGAAAAGCAATTACCAGGTGACGAAAGCAAGCATTAACCTGTGGCTGGAAACTGTCTTGCGCGATTGGCACGCGGCCGACCCTGTCTCTGCCGACGAGCGGGTGCGCAACGACTGGATACACCGCATCCAGGGCAACCGCAATCCCTTTGTCGATCATCCGGAATGGATAAATCAAATTGCGGATTTTTAGTTACTAAAAACATACTCCCCAGCAATCCCTTCTATCATACCGCATAGCACGAAAAGGGGGCTTAAAGCCCCCCTCGCTGCCCCCTGCGGGGGCAGCGGCACTAAATTGCCTATTTTGTTACACTAAGTGGAAAGATCGCCAATATAGCTGTAAGAGATGTTAGGTACTGGATTGTTGCGAATCAGGTAGGGATGTAAGACAAAATAATGCTTAACTTTACGTGCAATTATTTTTAGGCGCAAGGATTTTTTTAGGGAAAGGGTATAGCTGGCTTACAGCTTGTATCTGTATAGTATTTATTATCACCAGGTCAAAATTTTCATTTATTAGATACTTTCTTAAATGCCATAGTTTGCGATAGCTATTAGGGTTATCTATCTCTACAATGGGTAAAGCGGGTAAGGTTGTCCGCATGCGGGCTGCTATCGTAGGGGGTACAATGATTTGTGTTTGGGTGTAGCCTGCTTTTGTTAAAAAAATACTGGCGATAAAGACATCCATCATGGGAGGTACTCAATTCAAGCAAGGCAATTTTTTTCATATATTTGGTAACAAAAAAATTACTTGAGTTCGTAAACTGCTATTTATGTCTGTCATAATGAAAAGAAAAATTTTTATCACTATTCTTATCATCCCTGTTGTTTATGTTGCCTATGCTGTTTTGCGCCCACTGCCGCACTACCATCCCCCTAAAATTGAGCTCGCTGCTGACTTTGACACTTTTTACCAACAGCAGCTTGCAATAAGTAAACAAGCAAAAGCCCGCCCCAACAACGAAGAGCGTTTGGTGCGCTATAGTAAGGGGCTCACTGACTATGCAATTTTATACATCCATGGTTTTGGCGCCAGTCGGGCAGAAGGAGAATATTCGATAGATCGCTTGGCAGCGGCCATTAAGGCCAATACCTATTACATCCGCTTACCGGGGCATGGTACCAATATTGAAGATCATGTCCAAACGCCGTTCCAAGAATATTTGGCGGTTGCTGAAAAAACCCTGGCCCATATGCCCCTGTTGGGTAAAAAAGTAATTGTTATAGGTACCAGTATGGGGGGGATGGTGGCAACGTGGTTAGCAGCACAACATCCTGACAAAGTGCAAGCGCTTATTTTAGCTTCACCATTTTATGACTATGTAGATCCCACAGCAAAAATTTTATGGTGGCCGGGTGGTGTTTCTTTAGGTGAGCTCATTATTGGTAAGTACCGGGTAAAAGCAGGCTCGCGTGGCCCTAAGACAAAAGAGGGCTATGAATCTTATTGGTATGTGCCACAGTACCTGGCGGCGATTTATAACCTACAGCAACTAAAAGAATTTGCTTCCCGTGAGGAGGTATTTACTAAAGTAAAAGTGCCGGTTTTGTTGTTGGTTTACTACCAAGATGAACAGCACCAGGATGAAACAGCTTCTGTATTGGCGATGCGTAAGGCTTTTGCTCTTTTTAGTACACCCGAAAACCAAAAACGGTTAGTAGAAATTGTGGATGGAAACCATGTGTTATTTAGTGAGTGGGTGAGAACAGATAAAGAAAAAGTCCACCAGCACCTATTGGAATTTGTCAAAAGTCTGTAATAATTTTTTACTTCCAGAGAAGTTCATTTTCGCGGTCGCGTTTTTTGGCTAAAATGTCATTGAGGCGGCGCTCGATAATAGAATTGATCTGAAAACCTGTAATTCCGCGGTAGTCTTCATTCGCTTGTGACAAAAGGGGCTTTATTTGGCCAAAGGTCTGTTCGTTCAGAAAATCACCTGTATTTGGTGCGCTGTCAATTTGCTGCCAGGTGGCAATGGCGGCTTGCGCGCTTTCTTCTTCGCCTAACTGGCGAAAACGTTCCCATTGAATACGACCTTTTTCAAAAAGCATATCTTTGCGGCGGTAATTTTCTTTCGTGGTATTTAGCCCAAAGTCGATAATTTCCAGACGTTTTTTAGAATAGAGATCGACAGCGTCGCGGTATTTTTCTATTTTTTTATTTTTCGCCAGTGGGGTGTAGCGCTCCATAACTCGACGTAAAGTTTCAATTCGGATTTCTTTTCTTTGTTCAGGCGTTAAAAAAGGTGCGGCATTTTTAAAGTTAAAAAAATTATTCCAGGCGCGTTGCTGTATTTCATAAATATTTTCTAAGGTAAAAAGAATTTCTGCAGCCCCTTTAGTACCGATGTTTTTTGAGAGCAAGGCTAATGAATTTTTCAGGTAATCTTCTTTATTGAGGTTTTCCTGGTAGTAGTCAAGGGTAAAATAGCTCTGGTCAGCACTGAATACATAAGCTAAGCGCTGCAGGTTTTCATAGTACAATTCACGGATGGCTTGCGGTAAATCTCCCTTATCAAAATCATATTTGCCAAATTTTTTGATAAAATTACTCAGTTGTTCTTCTTTGGGCAGAGGTAGGGTTTCATCGAGATATTTTTTTCTCTCCGGTTTGGGAAAGTTAAGGATTTCGCGTTCGCCTTCTGTTTCATCGGCAATAATTTCTACTTTCCGGCGGTTTTCTGAGAGTTCGCCTTTTTTCCAGCGGCGGTAGTCTTCAATAAGTTCATTGCGTTTTTTATGTTTTGCTAAATCCTCGGGGGCAATTTTGACAATTTCGCTAAAAGGTTTGTCAATAGTCTCAAGGGTAGGAAAAACATCTTTGACGATAATATCCTCATAATCGCGCTTGCGTTTAATGTAAGAATCTTTAACTTCAGAGTCTTTCAACAAACCATCAAAATTTTCCAGAAATTGACTGCGCAAATTGTCACTTTTTTCAAGGCGCTCTTCTAAATCTTTCCAACCATCCCCAAAATTAGGTTTTTCTGCTAATTGGTTGGGGGTCCCGGGTTGTCCCTGCTGTGGTTCACTTTCGCCGGGGTGCTCTGGTGCCTGCGGCGCTTTACCGCCCTGTGCTTCAGGCGTTTTGAAGTCAGGGGCGCCGGGTTTTACTTCGACGGCGAGATTTACTTGCTTAGGTAAGTTACAAATTAAATATTTTTCGCCGGTGACGGCATGATTATCCAGCCACACCACGATCATGGTGTGCAGAATAAAAGAGGCATAGCCGAAAAGTATTAGCCGGTATTTTGTGAGGAATTCATTGAGACGCACTTTGTCATGAATGAGTAAGTGTGAAGTGATGTAAAATCCTTTTCAAAGTTAAAATTTGATGGCAATCATGGCAATATCGTCATCGAGGTTCAAAGCATTGGGGTTCTGGTTAGTAAAAATAGCTAAATCTTGAACAATATTTTGCAGGATCTCATAACAGTTAAGGTGATGGTTGGTTTTCAGGATATTTTTCAGGCGCTCAATACCATAAAAATTTTTTTCGGCATTTTTAGCTTCGGTTAAACCGTCAGTGAATAGAAAAAAAAGATCCCCCTTTTGTATTTGAGTTTGGTTTGATAACAGAGCCGGCAAAAAAGACTCATTTTCATCCATACCCAGAGGCAGGCCGCCTCCTTGTAGTAATTCCAGGTTACCATTGGTGCGTACGAGAATGCCATCATTGTGACCGGCACAACTCCAATAAAGCACTTTATTGTTAAAATCATAAAAAGATAGAAAAAAAGTCACAAACATATCTTCTGGGGTGTTGTGTACCAGTAGTTCATTTAATTTTAAAAGAATTTTTCTGGGTGATGTAATACCCAGGTTAACCAATAGTTTTATTTGGGCGCTTAAGTTAGACATGATGAGAGCTGGACCAATGCCATGATTAGAGACATCCCCAATACAAATTGCTAACCGTTCTGTGCCTGAAGGGATTATATCATAGTAATCGCCACCGATATTTGACATGGCACGATACAGCATGGCAGTATCTAATTTCGTTGCTAAAGGACCAGAGAGCTTTTCAGGTAAGAGTCTTTTCTGTACTTCACTGGCGGCATGCATTTGGCTACGCACTTCTTCGCCGGCCTTGAGTGAGGAGAGCATTTGGTTAAGTGATTTTTGTAACAAGGAAATTTCATCCCAGCCTTTTTGCGAAAAGCGGATATCAAGATTGCCCTCAAGGCCAACCTGGGCAGCTTGTTCTGAGACACGACGAATTCTTGTAACAAATACTGATGACAGTAGAAACGCAAGCAGAGCTCCAAAACTTCCGATGGCTAAGAGTAAATAAGTAAGTCGGTTACGTTCGGCTTCAAATATATTTTGGTATTCAGTAAGATCAGCCGTAAAACGTATGAAGCCGGCATAATTATCTTCATACAGTATTTTATGTGCCAGTTCACGCGTACTGGCCGTATCAATAAACCACATCTGCTCTTCTGCTTCTAATCTATTTTTTGCCAGCAAAGCATTCTTAAAAAGTGGTACTTTAAATTTGCCACTGGTTTTTGTAGGAGGATTTAGTTCGTTTTGTGCCGCATATATCCAGTTACGTATTGTCGCCCAAATTAATTTTTTATTTTCTCTCTCTTGGGGGGAATGTAGATAATCACGTAATGCCAAACTATCATAACGATAGCGTAATATAATTTGATTATAAAGATACGCATCAGCAAGGTTTTCAAAAGAGTCACGGAGAAATTCTTCGCGGGCATAATTCCAGTTTTCGGAACGATATTTTAGCAGTTTGGCTTTTTCCTGAAGAAGGTTTAGATTTTCGTTTTCATCTTCTATATCTTTTTGGATGGAACGTTGTTTTTGCTCCAGCAAGTTTTTTTCATTATCAAAATTATTTTCTTGGTGTTTTACTTTTTTTAAGCTGGCAAGGCTTTTTTTCAGATCAGCAATTCGCTGTCTGCTTTGTGCCTGTTGGGCTTCATTTTTACGTAGCTCTTCAATATATGGATTTACTATTGGAATAATTTTATGTGCCAAATGCTTTTTTTGTTTTATTAAGTTGTTATACTGCAAATAAGTATCACGAAATAGCTTATCTTTATAGGGTGGCATCTTGGGTTGCTGTTGTTTTATTTCCGCTAGGCGAAAGCGAAGTTGTTCTGTTATACTGCGCAATTGTGAGATTATCTGCTCTTCTTGCTGCTCGTATTCTTGCAGCCAATTTTGTATGGCTTTATCTTGAGATGTCAATACATTAATTAAAATTTTTGCTCGCGTAGAGCTTTCTTCGTCGTAGTGCAGCGTATGAAATGAATCAGCAAATTTTGAATTTCTATGCCAGGATAGATTTTCTATTTCTGATAGACGTTCTATAGCGCCGGGTACCTTTTTTCTTATGTCACGGATTACCTGTAAAAAATTAGCATAATTTTTTTTGTGTTCCCCTTCGTTAAGATTTAGACGATTGACGGGAGATAAGTTGTATTTTTCTAATGTAGCCGTATCAAATAAAATCTCTCCGTTGGGATCAAAAGCCTGCATGCGTAATTGAGATGAATCAAAATTAAATAACCCCAGTTTATCCCTGCCTTCAGCCTGTATATTATTGCGGATGGCCTGGCGTTCCTGTTCAATATTTCTGCCTCGGGTGGTGCGGATACTGTATTTTACTTGCCGCACTTCCCGAATGAGTCCTTCAGACAGCCAGCTTGCTGGATTCCAGTTGAGTTCTTCCCTACGGTTAATTTTGGCGGTAATAATTTTTTTTCTGGCATTGATAAACGCAGCCGCTTCTTCTTCAGAAAGAGCTGTTCCATCTGCTGAACGCAACTGTGAGCGTATTTCTCTTTCTGCTATTTGTAGATATTTTTCAGAAAAATACTGATCGTAATAACTTTTTCTGTTAGGTACTTTGCGGATTTTTTCCCGCATTGATTCCATTTGGGCAAGAGATCTTTCGAGCTGGTTCTGTTCAAGAAGAATATTCTTGAAAACTTCTAAGATAGGTTCAGTTTGCGAAGCGAGTTCACGGCGTATGGTACTGTTCTGCCGATCAATTAACCATAAAGTTAATACAATAAGCAAAATCAATATGACAAGAAAAATAAGCAAGGTTAGTTGCATTCTGATTCCAGGTAGAAATTTGGTTAGCCATGTTTTCATTTTGAAATCTCTTTAATTAAAGTAAGTTCATTCCCTTGAGGGTGTAGTGGTCTGTAAGAAGCGTTCATAAAATTTCTGAAAATATAAATACCCATCCCTCCATCAATTCCGGCATCATAATTATGTTCCGGTTTAACCTCAGGGTATTTCAGTGGATTAAAAGATATGCCATAATCGGTAATTACTATGTGAATTTGCTTATCAAAAATTTTCATCTCAATTTTGATTTCATTATCCTGCTTACCACCGTGTTCTATAATATTGGATAATGCTTCATCGACACTTTGTACCACCTGCAGTATTTCGGATGGTGAAAATAAAGATGAAAAAAAACTTTTGACTCGTAAACGCGCTTCAACTAAATTTGCCAGATTATTTTTCAAGTAAAAGGTTTGTTGTGAATGGGGGGCACTGCTTATCATTATTGAGCAGCTATCTGCTTCATGGCAGCTTTAAGATCCGGCAGGATATCAATTCGTCTGGCAATAAGAAGCCGCAACATCTCTTTTAAGTCATCTGAAACATGAATAAATATAATATCCCCATTACGGGCTTTGAGGGTTTTGTGTGTCTGTGCTGTTGCGCCGATAGCTGCAGAAGAAAAATACGTTAGTTCTCTACAGTCATATATGATGTAGCGAACGTTTTGTGATAATAGTTTATCAAGCTCACGTTTGAGTTGAGGGGTTGTATGAGCATCTGCTTCACCTTGCAGTGTTACAATAGCAACCCCGTTTGTTATCACAGATTTTATATTGAGGATGGTTTGGCTCATAGTCGGCTTACTCCCTTTATTTTTTTAATATATCCCAAAGATTTTTTTCTTTAATTATTTTATAGAGAATGCGTTCCATACGGTCAATTTCAAAAAAGAATTTCACTGTATTATCTCCACCAAAAATAAAAGCATATTTTCTGATGGCCGCAATTGCTGACTTTAGATCACCTTTGGCAATACCTTTGGTAATTTGGTAATACAGTTGAACCGCAATTAAATCACGCAGGTTGCGGCTAAATCCCTCTTCACGTTTATTCAATGCTGTGATAATTTTACCGACTCCCTCTTCGTCATAGAATTCTTGATCTGAGTAACGGATCATATACTCGGCAATCAGTTTACGGCAATAGTCAAGGCTGTCTTTACGTGAGGCGACCATAATTTGCGTGTACAGCGCTCTGGTGCGGTGGTCGAGTTCAACTCTGGTTACTGAGCCACCTAAGTTGACTGGTTCAAAGGCCCGGGTCAACTCTTCAGGGGGCGCGTTTCTGAGAGCTTCTTCAAACTGGCAGGTGCTTGCTTCATTTTGGATTTTTTGAAATTCATACAACTGTGGTCCAATGGTGTTGGCTAATCGAATAATTTCAGGATCTGCTGAAACAAAAGGGTGTAATGAGCTTTGTTCCAGTAAAAAAATGACAGCATCTCCTAAAGCAGCCGGTGTTTCCTCGAGTGCCCGCGAAATCAAAAGACGGGTTTTATAACCAATACTCTGCCGGCTTGCGGGATCTTTAATGGCCATGGAAATTCTTTCGGTAAGTTTAAGTACGCTATCTTTTATCTGACCACTACGGTAGCCACCTTCAATTAAAGGATTACGTAAATAATGAAGGAATTTTCCTTTGCCCGATAGAGCTAACAGTCGGATCAAGCGTATGAGTTCTTGCGAGAGAATAGGTGGGAGGCGCATACTAACCGGCTTCCACTGTGCTGACAAAACTTCCCCCATAAAGACAGTGATATGGTAAGGAATCGCCCAGTCAAGCAAATGCAACGTTGGTATCGGTGTTGACACTTGAGAAAGATAATAAAGTCCACCGATATGCAATTTCGGTTCGTTCCAGGTAGTAGCTCAGGCGGCCAAAAAAATGCCGCCGAACCGACTTTAGAGACCTTACTTGATAAAGTTCAGAAACATACAAGTCGGGCGGAGCGTGCGGTTATCAGAAAAGCCTATCACCTGGCGGAAGATGCACATAAATTTCAAAAACGTCTCTCTGGCGAGCCTTATATTACTCACCCGCTGGCGGTTGCCTTGCTGTTATCGGATTTCGATATGGACCATGAAGTTATCAGCGCAGCGCTACTGCACGATGTGCTTGAAGATACCCAAATATCCCGCGAGTATATGGTGCGCGAATTTGGTGAGACTATCACGCAGCTGGTGGATGGCGTGACTAAAATATCGGTTTTGAAGTCCCAGGGGGCAGAGAACCGCCAAGCGCATAACATCCGTAAGATTATTCTGGCGACAGTAAAAGATGTGCGGGTGCTGGTTATCAAATTGGCAGATAAACTCCACAATATGCGCACCCTAAATTTTCAGCCGCCGCATAAGGCCGAGCGAATCGCAAAAGAAGCTCTCGAAATCTATGCACCTCTGGCAGGTCGCCTGGGCATTTATAAAATTAAGGCTGAAATTGAAGATTTGTCTCTTTATTATCTTGACCGAGAAGAATACCAAAAAATCAAAAAAGGTATTGCCGAAAAAAAAACCAGCCGCGATGACAGGGTCAGAGCGGTAATTGCCATCCTCAACGAAAAAATGAAAGAAAGTAAAATTAAAGCCCGCGTTGAGGGGCGCTCAAAGCATTTTTATTCGATATATAAAAAGATCAAAGAGCAGAAAAAAGACCTCGATGAGATTTATGACTTAACCGGCGTGCGAATTCTGGTTGAATCGATTCAGGACTGTTACGGGGCTTTAGGCATTGTGCATACCATCTGGAACCCCATACCGGGGCGTTTCAAGGATTATATCTCGGTGCCTAAGTCTAACGGTTACCAGTCCCTGCACACGACAGTAGTGGGACCTGACGGCAAATTTCTCGAAGTACAAATTCGTACTTTCAAAATGCACCAGGTATCTGAGTTTGGCATTGCTGCTCATTGGGCATACAAAGAAAAAGATCAGTCGATTGTGTCAGTGCAGGAGCAGTTCAGACTTTTGCAGAATATTGCCGTGACCCAGGAAGAAGGCGGTGACGCGGCTGACTTCATGGAAGAGCTGAAGACAAATCTTTCCGTCGAAGACGAGGTGTATGTATTTTCTCCCAAAGGAGAAATTTTTTCCATGCCGGCGGGCAGTACGGTACTCGACTTCGCTTTTCGCATTCATACTGAATTGGGGCTTAAATGTTCGGGAGCGAAGATCGGTGATCGATTGATATCCATCCGCACACCATTGAAGAGTGGTGACCAGGTGAGTATCATTACCAACCCGGCAGTCAAACCTTCACTCAACTGGCTTACATTTCTCAAGACAGCCCACGCGCGTGCTAAGCTCAGGGCTTACTTCAGACGCAATGAATTAGCATCTGATAAAGATGCTGAGAAAGACGAAAAGCACGAGCGCCGTTCTGAAGACAGCGTGCGTGGCCGCGAAGAGGGCAGAGCAAAGTTTCAAACTAAAGAAGGGACTGCGTTAGAAGATTACGCCAAAATGATTGAATTTGGTGGCGAATCAAATGTTCCTGTGAGAATTGCTCTGTGCTGCACGCCTAAGCCGGGGGATGCCATATTGGGATTTATTACCCGAGGTCAGGGATTGTCAGTGCATAAGAAAGGCTGTCCTTCGCTTAAATCGCTGACCCACCAAAAAGAAAACGAGGGTCGCGTGGTGCCGGTGCGCTGGCGCGGTTATGAACCATCCATGACGGTATTGATTCGCGTTGAAGGCGAAGACAGACCGCAGATTTATTTGGATATCGTTACCTGTCTGGCACAGTCAGGAGCAAATATCCTTGAAGCTCAGGCGCAAACCACGCCAGATGGGCAGATTAGCGATTCTTTTCGTATTGAGGTTGACTCAGATGCTCACCTGCTGAATATACTTCAGGCGCTCTTGCAGGTCAGGAGCGTATCAAGGGCTACGGTACTTGAAAGAAATGCGGTTGTGTAGGTACAGACGCCATGTTGCAAAAATTTTTGCAAGCAATCGCAACATTAAATCAACAATAATGCACTGCAACAACATAGAGAAAAAGACTTGTCATTGATGCGGCGTATGAACAGTGGGGACAATGGACATTGAAATTCGCTGGGAATATCCTTCTGTTGTAGCGAGTGCCGATATATTAAATCACCTGCTACTAAAGGTAATATCCCCCCCTGAATTAGAGCAGAAAACCCGCCAGCCCCTGGCGCTCATATTAGTCCTCGACAAGTCATGGTCGATGAAAGGGGAAAAAATGACCGCGACGATTGAAGCGGCCTCGACTTTCGTGAACTGGCTCACCCGCCATGATTATATCGGTATCGTCGCTTACAGTTCTGACGTTCAGGTGGTGCAGCCTTTTACCAAAGTAAACGAAAAAAAATCCATCATTAACCGCATCCAGGCGCTGCAGGTGGGTACGGCAACTAACTTAAGCGGCGGCTGGCTGCAAGGTCTGAAAATGGCAGAAGAAGCGGCGCAGCTCGGTAATTGCGTGCGGCGTGTGCTGTTGCTGACCGATGGCATCGCCACCATGGGCGTACAAGAAGAAGAGCAGTTATTAAAAATTGCCGAGACCCATGCCGAGAAAGGTATTTCAACAACTACAATTGGCTTTGGGGCGGATTTCAACGAAAATTCGCTGCGCGCCATTTCCCGTGCCGGTAAAGGAAATTTCTACTTTATTGATTCGCCCGAAAAAACTTCAGAAGTTTTTTTCAAAGAGTTCGGGCAAATAGGATCTCTCTATGCCCAGGCTCTAGAGCTGAAACTTGATCTGCCACCTGAGGTGAAATTCCTGGAGTTGCTCGACGATGTCAGCCATGAAGTCTCGGGCAATACCGTAAAGATTCAAGCCGGCGATCTGCGCGCCGACGACGCCCGTACTTTTGTAATGGAAATGGAAGTTAAGGCCGGGAAAGAAAATATTGTCATTCCGGTAACGGCAGAATACTACCGTGTCGATGAGAAGATGACTCGTCTAAGCAGCTCGGCCCAATCGGTTCTGCAGGTCGCCGGCGAATCAACACCTGACCCCGATGTGCGTACGGAAATGGCAATTGCCTGGGCTGGCAAAACGATGATCCAAGCGGCTGCAATGGCCGAGAGCGATCTTTCCGGTGCAATAGAGTTGCTTAACAATATGCTGCAGCGTCTGCTTGAGACAAAGGCGTCAGGTTCAGATACCATCCAATCACTGATCCTTCGCATAGAAGAAATGCAGAAACGATTAAAAGAAGATTCCAATATCGGCAGAAAATTTCTGTTAGCAGGTGGCACAACCCTATACCAAGATCGCGGAGAACTCACTTCGTTCCGTGATATCGAAATGCATGACCGCATTCATGAGATGTCGCATAAAGGAGAACTGGATCTCTACAACAGCCCAGAACTTCGCCAGGCAATCCGCGCTAAAATGCTAGAAGGATATCGTTTCTTCGTGCTGGACCTATCTGAAACGCCATTTATTGACTCTTCCGCAATCGGCACCCTGATCCAGGTTTCCAACTGGCTGAACCGTCGGGGTGGGTTGCTGGTGGTGGCAAATCTAACATCTACTGTAGAAAAAGTCTTTCAGCTCACCCGGCTGAATTCTTTTATCCCCAGCGCTGAATCGGTGACCGATGCCCGCATGATTATCGAATCACGCAAGACGCGCTCGTAATTTCAGATATGGACCGCCATCGGTGACTTTCACCCATTCCTTATAGCCCTTGCCGCACATGCCGAGTCCATTAATTTTGAGCTCGTGGGAGATCATGCTAATGGACGAAAGAATTTCAGGCACATAACCAGTTACGATTACTGGCGAAAAAACTTCACCGGTAAGTTTGCCATTTTGTATGCGCTCGGCATAGAGGGCCTCAAGCTGTATCCCCCATGATTTGGGATCTTCCATGCCGTTGGTTGCCCGATCTACCAAAAAGCCGTCGTCGATAGAGGCGATCATTTCATCCACAGAATTTTGACCGGGCATGAAGTAGGTATTTGTCATGCGCGTATATACCTTGCGGTCGTAAGACTCCCGGCGTCCATTGGGCGAACGACGTAGTTTTAGAATACTTGCACTGCGATGGTCAGTCATGGGTTCATTGAGTAAACCATCCTCTACAATACGGGTTTCTGAAGCCAAATTGCCTTCATGATCGAAAAAAAAGGAAGCTGCCGCACCGGGCAATGCCGGGCTATCATACAGACGAACTCCAGCCGCCGCTACCTGCTTGCCCAGATAAGCGCTGCCGCGCGCCCGGCCTTTTACCATAGTGTCTGCTTCGGTACCGTGACCAAACGCTTCATGCGCGAGAATCCCTGCCAGAGAAGGGGTAAAAATACAGTCATAAGTTCCCGGCGGAATACGTCTTGCGTTGAGGATTTTCTTGCCATCAGTAACCATTTTCTCCAGTAAATCTTCTGGCGCGCGCATCTGCTCCCAACCGCCCTGCAGAGCAAAGCCGTCAAAGACAGAAGCGCTGTTTCCATTCTGCGTATCGCGCAAAATAATAGAAAAAAAAGCTTCAAAACGAGAAAGTCTCTGGCTCAGTAATTTTTTCTCGCTGAGGTAGCTTTCCCTAATCAAAGTTCTCTTGAAACGCACTGATGCGGTTGCAACCAGGGGATCAGCTGTGCAAAGTCGATTAACAATTTCACGCGTACGGCGGATCTTCTCTTCAAGAGAAAAATCCTCCCCTAAAATTCCTTCATAATTCTGCTCATACTCTTCTTCAGGTACCAGTTCAAAAGAGCTGCCAGGCAAACGGTATTTCTCCGCCGAATCTATCAGTCCGGCAATGAGTTTTTTTATGCTGGTTTTGTCTAATAAGGGGGTTGCGGCTTCATAGAAAACGCCATCTTTAACTCCCGTGATGACAATCCCCCGGGTAAGCGGCAAGGGGTCTGCCATCGTCTGCGTCGGATTGGCGGAAACTGTCATGCCTGAAATATCCTGCACTAAAGCGCGATAAAAGCTGAAAAGTTTTCCTAATGGTTTGAGCATCTCTCGGATTTCAGACGCGCTCTGGTGTCCCGAAAAGTCATTTATCATACTTTGCCAATATAATCATTCCAGCTGTTATAAACTAATTTCTGTTCAACAATTCAGACAATTTAAAAACAATAGGATATCATCAGAAGAAACGGGGGAGAGCCCCCCCAACCGCCATGCAAGTACCGCCCGGCAGCTGGCCTTCTCGGCCACCGGTTTTCGCGCCTGAAGTGTTTAAACCTGCTGCCGGGCTTGGCGGTTTCGGCTCCCCCCGGGCTCTGCCATGGTATAGCTCGGCTATTCTGCAGACGCCTGAAGCGCATGG
>CALHRC010000001.1 GCA_938038265.1 uncultured bacterium | reverse complement strand
GTCCGACAGGAAGTGTCGGATGGCGCCCCTTATCCGACACAACATGTCGGACAAGGGGTTTTGTCGCGCCGCAAGGTGTCATCGAGGGGGAACTCCCCGCTTGTTCAGGAATTCCTGAACAAGCGGCTATATCCCCCGCGGTAACACGGTGACATCGCCACCAACTTCATAGCCAGCGATAAAAAGTATGGGAAAATACCGAACAATCGGACGCTCTTTGAACTTCAACACCTTCGCTCTTGCCCGAACGTAATGGCAGCTTACGCTCGATTTTTCGATACCATAAGAATCTTAGATCGCTTCAGCAGCAGCGCGGTAGTACCACACTTCAACAAATTCACCCACTTCACGTTGGAAAGATCATGCAAATCTTCTCTTGGACAATAAAATCATACATCTTAAAAAAGCTTGTGTAATTCTTTTTGTTGTGACTTCCCCATGCTCTGGGAACATACTTTCTTCAAATTCATAGTAGTTGCTCCTTTGATTTACTGTGAAACCAAACATAAATCTTGGGTAACCGCTATGAATTTCAACTAATTTAGGGACATGCCCAGAGAGGGGGCTATCACCTTTTTCAACTCGGAGAATGGATCGATAAATCTGTTGTGTGTTTGCAATTCTTTGAAGTTCATGGTTTAAAAAATCTTCTGTTAGCATATTTCCCCTTCTTCAATAATTTACCGATAATAACAAGAAAAAAAGTACAGTACCGTGAAATTTTTAGTAAATTCCAGTCAAGAAATCCGCAGTGCAATTATGAATAACTTTGTTTTTGCGGATTTATCAATTAAAAAGGTATGCCATGAGTAACCAATTATCACAAAAAAAAATCGTAGTTATCGGAGCATCAGGCTTTATTGGCAAAGCTCTGGTCAAAGCCCTGCAGCACGAAGGCGCTGGCGTAACCGTTGTGGGGCGTGAAGTAAGTCGGCTGCAGCAAACCTTTCCCGGTGCAAAGGCCCTATCGTGGAATGGTCGTGACGCCATCGGTTGGGGTCACGCGGTGGATGGTGCCTATGCGGTGGTCAATCTGGCCGGGGAATCGATTGCCGAGCGCTGGACGGAATCAAAAAAGAAAGCTATTGTTGACAGTCGGGTGCACTCTTGCTACGCTTTAAGTAAAGCCATTGGGGTTGCTAAAAAAAACCACCTATAGTGTTGCAAGCTTCAGCCATTGGTATCTATGGCAACCGTGGGGCAGAAATTTTAACTGAAGCCGCAAAAGCAGGCACGGGTTTTTTAGCTGAAGTTGGCCAACAGTGGGAAGCGGCGATTGCGCTGCCCAGGACAACGAAACTGGCCATCCTGCGGATCGGCGTCGTGTTGGGTGCAGGCGGCGGCTTTCTTGAGAAAGTAGTTCCTCTGTTTAAGTTGTTTGCCGGCGGGCATTTGGGCAGCGGGCGGCAGTATATTTCGTGGATTCATTTAGATGATGTGATTGGCGCCATGTTATTTCTGTTAAAAAAACAGCAGGGGGGGATTTATAACCTTACTGCGCCACAGCCTATCACCGCACGAGAGCTGTTTCGCGAGTTGGGGCAAACCTTAAAGCGCCCTTCTTGGTTGCACGCGCCGGGCTTTGCGCTGAAGCTGCTCTATGGCGAAATGGCTGGCGAAGTTTTATTAGGTGGGCAGAAAGTGCTACCTGTCGCCTTACAGCAGGCTGGGTATAAATTTCGCTATCCTGAAATTCAGACAGCCTTGAAAAGTCTGCTGTGATCCATTTGTCTGCAATAATTATTCCATCACTGTATTATGCCACCTTCCTGCTGGGGCATTCCCCACGAGGGATACAAATCCATACCATAGTTCAGGAATTCCTGAACTAAATGGGGAATTGCCCACCAGGGAATAGAAATCCATGAGCAGAGGATATCCCCCCGTATGACAGAATACCAGTCTTGTAGTAACTAAAAGGTACATGGGAAATGTAAATCGATTTAGTTCAGGAATTCTAAGAACAGGCTTTTGCCCAAGAGTAAGAAATTCCATATCCCGGCTTGTCTTAAATCAAGAAGAGCCAGGGGTAGCGAAAGCCCGCAAGGCTGGGGCCAGGTTCGAGGGGGTGCGTTAGCAGGCCCCCGACGGGGACAGCCGGGCTGCAGCGAGGGGGCGACAAACCCCCTCCTGTACTTTTTTTGATGGGGAATTCCCCATCAAAGTTCTTAGGATTCTCAAGACAGGGCGAGGTTGCCCCTGCAGACATTTTATTTAAGCCCCCCGGTTAAGGATTGGCTGGAAGGTTACGTTCAGTCAGTGCGCGGTCTTCTGAAGCTAAGATAACCGCCCGTTGCTATGATGAGCAAGGAGCCGAGAATAACCATCCCCCGCAGATACATTGGTAAATGCAACGGAGTAATTAAACCTTCAATGAGCCCAGCCATAACCAGCATGAGAAAAACCAGCAGGAACAGGCGACCGGCGTCAGCAGCGCGCCAGCGCAGCAGACTCAGGCGGCCATAACGACCGGGAAAATAAAAAACCGAGCCAATCATAAAACCGATCCCGCCAGCTAATGCGATGGCGGTAAGTTCAATGACACCGTGCTGCAGTATCTGGCTTTCAAAATCTATGAAGTGCGCACTTTGAAAATACAGAGCAGAGAGTGAGCCAACCATGAAACCGTTTTTCAGCAGAATGTAAAATGTGCCGATGCCGAACAACAAGCCTGAAGCGGCGGTCAAGATGGCCACCTGAAAATTGTTGAGAAACACCAGGACACTGACCAGCGGCATGTCAGCTGTCGGAATAAAAAAATTCTGAAACTTAATACCTTGTCTTATCTGGTCAAGATAATGATGATAGGCTTCGGCACCGAGAAAAGCCGGGTTCAGTTCCGGATAGAGCAATCCCCCCAGGAAAGAAAAAATAGCTGAGCCCCAGAATAATACGAAGGAGAGAAGAAATTGCCAGCGGTATTTACGCAGCAGGTGGGGGATATCGCTCAAAAGCCAGGTCTTGAGTTTTCGGGTCATAGGTACGTTGCCGGCATAGTCGAGACGAGTGCGCGCTTCAATTAAGATTTGTTCATAACGGGGATAATGTAGCGAGCCTTTGTCAAGCGAATGAAACCAGATTGCGGCGACCGGGTAGAGGTTGCGCAGCTCCAGTATGGCATCAATCGAATGGCGGGCTTCGCGGGTGAGGCGGTCTATCTGGGCGAAGGTTTCTTCAGGCGATGTGGTATGGGGCATTTGAGGAGGATTAAGGGCGGTTCGCAATTGGGTCAATTAAAAAGATGGGTAACTGTGCGGGTGGTATTTTCCAGTAATCATTCTTTTCAAAGGGGTTACTGTTCAGGAATTCCTTAACAACTACTCCATGTTGGCGTTTTCTGTAAAAGATTATTTGCTTATTAATTTTTATGCCATACCAGAACAAACGCCACCATGGTACCGCCCGCTCACTCGCCAGCGTACTCAAATACCGAAGCAACGCTACTCGAACCAGCATCGAAACTGTTACGCCTAAAGTACTTGCCTGCATCTTGATCCACAGAATATCATTGCCGTACAGACACACATAAAAGCGATCCAACTCACGAAAGGGTGGCCGTGTGGCTTTTATTTCATCCACTATGGTTTGAAATTCCTGTCTATGAATTATTTTTTTGTGTACCAAACGAAAAATACAATAGCGGGCTAACCAGGACATGGTGCAACGGCGTTTTTGGGCCAGCAGGCGTAGGCGATCCTTAATGGTTTTGTCCAGCCGGATTTCCCAGATATCCCGTACTCTCGAATTGGTTTGGGGTGAATCATCTCTAAGTCTCATGCTTTTATATACCCC